>JAEZHS010000191.1 GCA_023436825.1 Pseudomonadota bacterium
GTTGAGACCGGCGATCTTCACGGCCAGCGCCTCGGGCTTGAGGCGGGCGCCGCCGCACGCCTCGCACTTGCTCTCGTGCTGGAAGCGCTCGAGCTCCTCGCGCACCCAGGAGGAATCCGTTTCCTTCCAGCGGCGGTCGAGGTTGGGGATCACGCCCTCGAAAGGCTTGGTCGTCTGGTACTGCCGGATGCCGTCATCGTAGCGCATGGCGATCGATTCGCCGCCGCTGCCGAACAGGATGGCGTCGCGCACCTTCTTGGGAAGATCCTTCCACGGCACGCTCATCTTGACCCTGAAGTGCTTGGCGATGCTCTCAAGCGTCTGCATGTAGTACTGGCCCGACGAATCGGCCCACGGCGCGATCGCGCCCTCGGCAAGCGACAGCCGGTCGTCCGGAACCACCATCTCGGGATCGAAGAACATCTTCACGCCCAGGCCATCGCAGGCCGGGCAGGCGCCCTGCGGCGCGTTGAAGGAGAACAGGCGCGGCTCGATCTCCTCGATGGTGAAGCCGGAGACCGGGCAGGCGAAGCGCGCCGAGAACACCGTGCGCTCGCCATTGTCGGCGTTCTCGGCGACGGCGAGGCCCTCGGCGAGATTGAGCGCGGTCTCGATCGAATCGGCCAATCGATTGCCGAGGTCCGGCCGCACGACGATGCGGTCGACGACGACGTCGATGTCGTGTTTGTACTTCTTGTCGAGCGACGGGGCTTCGGAGATCTCGTAGAGCTTGCCGTCGATCTTGACCCTCTGGAAGCCCTTCTTCTGCAGCTCCTGCAGTTCCTTGCGGTATTCGCCCTTGCGGCCGCGCACGAGCGGCGCCATCAGGTAGAGCCGCGTGCCTTCGGCCATCGCCTTCACGCGACCGACCATCTGCGCCCCGGTCTGGCTTTGGATCGGCAGGCCGGTGGCCGGCGAATAGGGAATGCCGACGCGGGCGAACAGCAGGCGCAGATAATCGTAGATCTCGGTGACGGTGCCGACCGTCGAGCGCGGATTGCGCGACGTCGTCTTCTGCTCGATCGAGATCGCGGGCGACAGGCCCTCGATCGAATCGACGTCGGGCTTCTGCATCAGCTCGAGGAACTGCCGGGCGTAGGCCGACAGGCTCTCGACATAGCGGCGCTGGCCTTCGGCGTAGATCGTGTCGAAAGCAAGGGACGACTTGCCGGAGCCCGACAGGCCGGTGATCACCACCAGGCGATCGCGCGGCAGGTCGAGGTCGACGTTCTTCAAATTGTGCTCGCGAGCGCCGCGGATCGAGATGAAGCGGTGCGGCTCGGCAGCGGTGGTACGTGACTTGGCCATCGGTGCGGGAAGAATAGGCGATGCAGGGGATCACCGCATATGGCGATTAACCCCCAGGATTCCCAGCCCCTGCGTCACACTGGAAGTGCTTGCAATGCCTGCACTTGCCGAGCAGAGGCACGGACTACCTGCCACTTGGTGGCAGTAGCTGATCCGTCATGCGGCCGCGGCCTGCAGGTCCTGCATCCGGGCGGTCGGCCGGTCGTTCATCAGCAACTGCATCGTGCCGGCAACCAGGCCGATGAAGACGCCGATCTTCCAGGCGAGGTCGTAGGAGCCCATCAGGTCGAAGATATAGCCGCCGCCCCAGGCGCCAAGGAAGGAACCGGCCTGGTGGCTGAGGAAGGCGATGCCGGTCAGGGTCGACAGGTAGCGCAGGCCGAAGATCTGCACGACCAGCCCGTTGACCAGCGGAATGACGCCCAGCCACAGGGTGCCCATGACGATGCCAAACAGGACCACGGAGAGCGGCGTCGGCGGGAACATGAAGAACAGCGCCAGCGCAACCGACCGGCCGAGATAGATGCCGCCCAGCAGCAGCCGTTTGGGGTACTTGTCTCCCAGCCAGCCGAACAGCCACGAGCTCACGATGTTGAAGCCGCCGACCAGCATCAGCAGCAGCGCGCTGTAGGAGGCGTCCATGCCGCACTGCGCGAGATAGGTCGGCAGATGGGTGGTGAGGAAAACGAGCTGCAGGCCACAGACGAAGAAGGCGATGGACATTACCACGTAACCGGGGTGGCGCCGCGCCTCATGCAGCGCGCCCATCAAGCTGAGATTGCGGTCGGTGGCGACGCTATTGGGCAGCTTGTCGGCGCGGCTGCCGATCCAGGCGGCCGGCAGCATGGCGACCGCCAGGATGGCGAAGGCCCACAGGCCGGCGCGCCAGCCGTCATGGTTCAGCATGTAGGCCGCAATCGGCGCCGTCACCATGGTGCCGACCGAGCCCGCCGCCGAGACAATACCGAAGGCGAGCGTGCGGCGCGACGGCTGGACGACGCGGGCGGCGATGTTGGCGGTGATGCCCGATGTCGTGCAGGCGAGCGACACTCCGATCAGCACGCCGGCGCCCAGTACGATGGGCAGGGCACCCTCGGCCGTCGCCGTCAGCACCATGCCGGCGATGAACAGCAGGCTGCCGAACAGGGCGATGCCGCGCGTGCCGTGCTTGTCGGCGATGATGCCGGCGAACGGCTGGCTGAGCCCCCAGGCGACCTGCTGCACCGAGACGGCGAGCGCGAAGTCGGAGATGGCGATGCCCAGATCCCTGGAGGCGGGCGCCTGGAACAGGCCGAGGTTCTGCCGGATGCCCATGGCCAGGGTCATCATCAGCGCGGCGCCGCCCAGGATGGCGAAAGCCTGTCCGCGCGAAACCTGCGACACGTGAAAGGAATTGCTCATGGCGCGGGAGGATAGGGGAGAGTTTGCCCGGCCAACCAATGAATTGTCGGCAGGCCAGCATGAGCGAAGTTCACGCCATCGGTCGGCTACAACCCAAAATCGGTGGCTGCCCACAGGCGGGTGGGTCTAATTTGGCTTCTGTGAGGTAGGTGCCGCACCCCGCGGCACCGGGAAAGCCAAGGAGGCCCCCATGGCGGGCAGCGTCAATAAAGTCATCCTGGGCGGCAATCTCGGCCGCGACCCCGAAGTGAGGTCCATGCAGGATGGCAGATCCATGGTGAACATGTCGGTGGCCACGTCGGAGA
>JAEZHS010000419.1 GCA_023436825.1 Pseudomonadota bacterium
CTTGGGAGCGTGGCGAACGATGGTTGCCTAGCTGTCGGCGAGTGCTGCGGGCTTGTACCCAGCGAGCCTACTCCGTGATCTCGCGGATCACGCGGCACGGATTGCCGGCGGCAAGCACGCCCTGCGGCACTTCGCGCGTCACCACGCTGCCGGCGCCCGTCACCGCGCGCGAGCCGATCCGCACGCCGGGCAGGATGATCGCGCCGCCGCCCACCCACACGTCCGAGCCGATGTGCACCGGCTTGCCGGACTCCTCGCGCCGACGCTGCTCGGCGTTGAACGGGTGCGTGGCGGTGTAGATCTGCACCGCCGGGCCGAACAGCGTGAAGCTGCCGATTTTTACTTGGCAGACGTCGAGCACGACGCAGTTGAAGTTGAACAACACCCGCTCGCCCAGCTCGATGTTGGTGCCGTAGTCGCAGAAGAACGGCGGCTACATCCACACCGAGTCGGCGCCGGCGCCGAACAGCGCGCCGAGGCGTCGCCGCTCGTCCCGCTCCGCCTCGCGGGTGGCGTTCAGCGCCTGGCAGAGATCGCGCGCCCGCGTCCGGCCCGCCGCCAGCTCCGGGTCCATCGGGTCGTAGAGCTCTCCGTCCAGCATCTTCTGGCGCTCGGTCTTCATGCGGGCTCCTCGTGTGGCGGAGAAATGGTGACGCAATGTTTGACACTCCGGTGCCCAACGTTCTGCCCACCATTCCGGCCCCGTCGGAAAACATTATATGGCCCCCGGCCGGCGCCTAACGTTTTTGCCTCTAACGTTTTCAGAGGAGGTTGCCGCCACGGCGGTGGCGCCGCGCCGTCGGCTGGCAGCAGAAGGTCGAGCGCGCGGTGGTGCATCGGGGGCGCCATCCCGAAGGAAGCGTCGGGAAGCGCGCCGGGGTAATTTCCTGTACCGCGTGAAACGGGAGGGCCGTCGAGGAAGTCTACATTGATGTATGGTGTTAAGCTGGCCGTCGTTGTAGCAACGCCGGCGGAAACGGGCGCGGCATGAAGGGAAGTCTGTTTTGTCGAGAGTAGGGCCATTGGATGCAGATGAGCTCGTTCGCGTGGTCGATGCCGCCTTGGTGGAACTGCATGGCAGGCGCGTGACCGAGCTCGGCATCGACGGAAGCGGCCTGTTCAGCCACTACGTCAATCTGCTGGGGCAGGGCGCCATTCTTCGGGAAGACGAAATCCGGGCCTTCCGGTTGGTGCGGGAAGCCTTGCCAGCCTATGCCGGATACGCGGTGCTCCGTGCCGGATTGGGCGAACTGGCTTTCCTCCTCAACGGTGCCGGACTGCCCGTCATTGCGTGCGAGCCGAACACGGCACGAGTTCAGGCGCTGGAAGCGGGGCTTGACCATCTCGTGAAGGCGACGCTCTTAAGTCAGAAGACCCTTACCGTCGTCCCGGGGTTCGTGCCTGATCGTGTCGAGGTGCGGCCTCTGTTGGGGATCGCCACGGATTTCGTTTTCAACCTGCCTCTCGAGCGGGATGGTGCCTTCTGCAGTGGCCTGCGGCAGCTCGACGGTCTTCTTGTCAATCCCCGTCTTTTCATTCGGCTGCGCGAGACACAATCGGAGCAGGCGGCCGCGGTGGATTTCCTGCGGTCTCTGGGGTTTATCAGTCTTACGGAGTTCCCGGCGGAGCAGATGCTTCACTTTTCTCGGCAGCCCGCAAGTCGGCAAGAGGCGGCCGTCGCCATCGCACCTGGTACGACGATGACGCGAGAGGCCACTTCCCTCTCGGAGCTCGATAGGCTGGTCGACCACTTGATGTCCCTTGCGCCCCCGACGACACCACAGCGCGCGGACACTACTTGGGTGGAGCGCCGCCGCCGGAAATTCGACCTTCGCTCCGCGCTGGGCGACGACGAATGAACGTCCTCGGGATCTCCTGTTACTACCACGATGCCGCGGCGGCCCTAGTCCGTGACGGCGTCGTGATCGCGGCGGCCGAGGAGGAGCGTTTTACGCGGCGCAAGCACGATCGGTCGTTCCCGGCCAAGGCCATCCGCTTCTGCCTGGAGTTCGGCGGTCTCCAGGGGGCCGATGTCGACCTGGCGGTATTCTACGAAAAGCCGCTGCGCAAGCTGCAGCGCCGCCTTCAGACGGCGGCGTCGTCGGGCGACGCTGCGAGCAGCGCCGTCGCCCGTCACGTCCGGCACTACCTGCATCAGCTGGCGACGTTGCCGCAGTTGCTGGCGGATACGATCGGCTACAACGGCGAGCTGCTGTACAGCGAGCACCATCTCTCCCATGCCGCGTCCTGCTTCTACGCTTCACCCTTCGATGAGGCCGCCATCCTGACTGTCGATGGCGTCGGGGAGTGGGCCACCACGGGCCAGTTCATCGGCAGCGGCAACAGGATCGAAGCGCTGCGGGAGATCCGCTATCCGCAATCGCTCGGCATGTTCTACGCCGCCTTGACCGCCTATCTGGGCTTCGAAGTCAATGAAGGCGAGTACAAGGTCATGGGGCTGGCGTCATATGGCCAGCCCGTCTACGGCGCCGAGATGGCGAAGCTGATGGAGCTCCACGACGACGGCAGCTTCCGCGTCGACCTGAGCTTCTTCGACTATGTGCATTCGCTCGAGCGCATGTTCTCGCCGAAGCTGGTCGAGCTGCTGGGCCCGCCACGCCTGCCGGCGGAGCCGGTGGAACGACGGCACATGGATATCGCCGCATCGGTGCAGAGGCGGGTCGAGGAGGCCTTGAGCAATCTCGCCCGTTCCCTGAAGGACGCCACCGGCTCGCGCCATCTCTGCATGGCGGGAGGCGTCGCCCACAACGTCGTGGCCAACTCGGCCATCCAGCGTTCGGGGATGTTCGACGACGTCTTCATCCAGCCGGCGTCGGGCGACAGCGGCGCGGCAGTGGGCGCCGCTCTGGAAGGGTACTGGCGCGCCGTCGAAACGCCGCGGACACCGCGGCCACACTACGATACATGCCTTGGACCGGCGTTCGACGAAGCGGCCATCGCCAAGGTGCTGAAGGCGCGACGCCTGACCTTCCAGAAGCTGCCGCCCGAAGAGCTCTGTGGCGAAGTCGCGAAGCTGATCCACGCCGACCTGGTCGTCGGCTGGTTCCAGGGGCGCATGGAGTTCGGGCCGCGCGCGTTGGGGCAGCGCAGCATCCTGGGCAATGCCTGCAATCCCGAGACCAAGGACATCCTCAATGTGCGCGTGAAGCTGCGCGAGGAATTCCGGCCGTTCGCGCCCATCGTCACCGAGGAGGCGCTCGACCTCTACTTTGACCAGCCGACTCCCAGCCCCTACATGCTCTACGCGCCACGCGTAAGGCCGGGCATGGAGGCGCGGGTGCCCGCCGGCACCCATGTCGACGGGACGGCGCGCGTCCAGACCGTCTCGGCCGAGCGCAACCCGCTGCTTCATCGCCTTTTGAAGGAGTTCGAGGCCCTGAGCGGCGTTCCGGTGATGATCAACACATCGTTCAATGTTAAAGGCGAGCCGATCGTCTGTACGCCGGAGGATGCCGTGAACTGCTTCCTGCGAACGGATATCGACTATCTCGCGATCGGCGACTTTCTGGTCGAGAAGGCCTTTTGACATGAGCGAAGAGCGGAACTACCCCGTGACGATCCTCCAGCAGGCCCTGCAGCGCCATCTCGACGACGCGCAGGCCGCGGGCCACGGTTGGCTGGTCGATGTCGTCGCCCTCCTCATCAAGGAGGCGGCCCTCGTGCCGGCGCCCGAGACGCGCACCGAGACCCTCCCGGACTACATCTATCCGCACTGATCGACGCGACGGCTTGAAATGGCCGCCCTGGCCGAAACCCGCGATCTTGGATCGTCGCTGCCGCTGCCCGCCGACGTGCGCCGGATCTGCTGCATTGGCGATTCGGTCACCTACGGTCAGGGCGTCGCGCCGCGCCAGACGCTTGCTGCGCACATCGCCCGCTTCGCCAACATGGCTTATCCCGACCAGATCGTATGGGTCGACAATCGCGGCCAGAGCTCCGGTAACATCTGGCATTCCTGGATTCCATTCGCCCGCCTTGCGGAGAAGGTTCGATACGACGCGGCGATCTTCAGCCTCTGCAACAACGATTCGCAGATTTTCGAATCGAACTCCGTTCAGTACTCCGATGCCGATGACCGGACCTGGCTGAGGGACGGCAGCGTCGCTCCTCTGGTGCGTCGGACGATCGCCGATCTCGCACGGACGGCTGCCGAGCAGAAGCTGTGCCTGCTTCTCGATTTCTATACGTTTTGGGACAAGGATGCACCGCTGGTCGAGGCTGTTGGCCGCGAGTGCAGGTCGGTCGGCCTGCCATTTGTCGATCTGCTGCACTTTCTGAAGGAAGAGAGCCGCCTGTCGGTCGCCGAGTTCGCGGCGTCCCCGTTCGATGGCCATCCCTCCGATAGCGGACACCAGGCGGCGGCTCGCCGCATCGTCGAAGAGCTGATGGTCCATTGGCGACCTCCCGCCATGGCGGACGGGACGGTGGCTGAACGGCTTGTCGCCGCCTGCGATCACGCAATCCGTGACGGATGGGGCCCCGACGATATTTTCGACTGGGCACTTCGGGTCCTCGATGCCAAGGAAACCATCGAGCGGCGCCACCGGGCGAGGGCAGGCGTGGCCGCATTCGGCGATCTGGCGGGGGCCCGCGCCGCCATCGAGCAGCGCTACCGACGCTGGTATGCCGACCGCAGCGCCGCCGTGCAGGCTCGACTGTTGCGCGATCGGCGCGGCGAACTCTCCAACATGCTGGAACAGGCCTACGCCTCGGTGCGCAATCTCGATGAGATGGCCTTCACGGCACAGCAGATCGATCCGTCGATGGCCGCTGAACTCTGGGCCCTGCTCGAAGCCGCTGGCTACTACTCGAGCGCCGATCGCCTGCTGGATCTGCCGGCCGATCTGAAGGGGCGACTCCTCGGCATGGCCGAAGCAGTGACGGCCCAGCAAGCCACCGACCAAGGTCCGCTTTCCGAGGCATATGCAGCGGTCCGGCGCGATTTCGAGGGCAACGTGCGAAGCCTCGCTGCGCGGTTGCCCGAGAGGCTGGACCCGGAAAGCATCGATGTTCCGTCAAAGCGCTTGTGGCAGGTCGCTTACTATCTGGCGCAATCCAGTCAGGTCTCCTTGAAGTCATTCGCGGAAGCGACGGCGCACGCGGCGTCTGGCCCGCCACCCGCGCCCGTATTTCTCACGACGGTCGACGTCCGCATAGAGCGGTCGCCAGGTCGGCCCAAGCGCGGGGGCGTGTTCAATCTCACCGTGGAAGTAGATTACGTCGAGCCATTGCGGGCGAGACGCAGCGACAAGCTGTGGGCCGGCGCCGATGAAGACGCGTATGTCTATCGTTTCGAGATGCCGTTGTTGCTGCTGGGCGACGTCGGTATAGGCGTGCCAACCTGGGATGCCACGCACAAGTGCTTCTTGGACGGCGAGCTACGGCTAGCACGCGTCGAAATCGCCAACGCCGTGCCAGGGGCGCCCGATCGGCCGCGGCCATTCGTGTGGCAGCCCGCCAGCGACGCCAAGCCAATCCACTGGCTCAGCCTGGAACAGCTATCGATGGCGGGGCAGAAGTCCGCTCTGCCGCTTGTCCCACCTCAGCCATCGCCCACCCGCGGAGTGGTCGACAAATTTCGACGGCTCTGGCGACCGTTCTCTAATTAACAACGTATGGTTGTAAAATATTTCGACAGGACAGCGGCAGTTGGTCACAGTTCTTGCATTGTAAGTTCAATGAAAGCATCCGATGATACCAAGGATGCCTCGGTCGGGAAGCCGAGGTTTGGGGGCAGGAAATGGGAAGACCGATGGGAGGCGCCGACGCGCGGCCGTCTCCAGCGCTTACGCTTGTGTTCGGACAGGCCGATGCCACGCCGTGCGATGCTGCTCTTGCGGCTGCCAAGCAAGCTGCCGGCAAACGGGGGCGTCGTCCTCCCGAGGTCGGTCGGTCACTGGCAGATATCCTCAGCGGTTTGCCGGGCCAGTGTCTCAACCGCTTGGTGGCGGCTGCCAAGACAGCCACCTTCTCGGCACAGTCGACCCTGTTCCATGAGGGTGAACCGGCCACCGGATGCTATTGGGTTCGGCGCGGCCTTCTCAAAGCATGTGTCCTGTCGGCCGACGGCGAGGAGCGCCTCGTAACCCTCTATGGGCCCGGCGACATCGTCGGAGAGCTCGCGATGATCGACTGCATGCCGCGCTTCGCCACGGTTTCGGCTGTCACCGACTGCCAAGTGGCGTTCGTCGATGCCGTCACCTTCAAGGCCTGCCTGCACGACTATCCTGAATTGCATCACTACCTCGCCATGACGCTGGCTCGACGTGTGCGCGACGCTCAGGAGGACGTTGCCGCAAGCTTCCTGCCATCGACTGCGCGCGTCGCTCGAGCTCTGCTGAAGCTCGTTGCCCATCTCGGCGAGCCGATAGATGCCGATCATGTCGGTATCCCTTACCCGGTCAGGCACGATGCCTTGGCGATGGTGGCGGGTGTCGCGCGCGAAAGTGCCAGTCGTGTCGTTGCCAGCTGGCGCCTGCGCGAGATCCTGAGCCGAACGAGCAAGTATCCCTTGGTGGTGCACAAGGCGAACCTCCAGCGCGAATAACGCGCTAGCCTGCCGTTGAAAGCGTTGCTGGCACTCGTCCTCTGCGACACAAACGAACGGCATGTTCGCCGCTTTCACACACAGGAAGTGGGGCTCTCTGGAGCGCCAAAGGCCGTGGAGGACGAAGCTGGCCATAACTAACCAAGTTGATTGACTTTCTTGGGTTATAACGGGCTAGCGCGAGACAGCAGTGCATACACTGATCGGCAGGCCGAGAAGCGCTGAACGTGACGGTACGAAAAAACCCACTGCAAATTGTCCGACTGTGCCACAGTTGTTGGCAGCATAATCACCGGGTTATATTAGGGCTCGCCGCCGCTCACGGCGACGTCCGTTCTTTGCATTGTGTTCATCCGATACCGTGGGCGCGGCCGGCACGCGTCGCGCGCGCCATCGGCCTGATCGCCGGGCGCACGAGGCAAGACCGCCAGCCAAAGGGGTCGCCGTCGGGAGGGCTGCCGGAAATGCAGAATATGCCGAAAACTCAAAAGCGGCGTGGCTTCAAAGGCTTGGCGGATGTCAGCCGGCCTGCCGGAAATTGCCGAAATTCACCTGCGAGGCAGCTGCGCGCCGGCGCACGCCGCACCTTCACGTCAAAACCCATGTGACGCGCTGCCTTGCTGGCACCGATGGTCGTCCCCGA
>JAEZHS010000464.1 GCA_023436825.1 Pseudomonadota bacterium
CCCGCGCGGCGGGCGCCGCGCGCCCCCACCACGCCGCGGCGCTCCGGCCGCGCGCGCTCGACCAGGAAGATGATGGAGGTCGTGTATTCGCCGCCGACCGACAGGCCCTGCAGCATGCGCAGCAGCGTGAGCAGCGCCGGTGCTGCGAGGCCGAGCACGTCGTAGCCCGGCAGGACGCCGATCAGGAAGGTCGGCACGGCCATCGCCAGCACCGAGAGGGTGAGCGCCGTCGAGCGGCCGAGGCGGTCGCCGACATGGCCGAACAGCGCACCGCCGATCGGCCTCATCATGAATCCGACGGCGAACACGCCGAAGGCGGCCAGCACCTGGGCGACCTTGTCCTGCTCGGGGAAGAAGGCGCGGCCGATCGAGGCGGCGAAGTAGCCGTAGACGGCGAAGTCGTACCATTCGAGCAGGTTGCCGACGGCGCCGGCCGCCATCAGGCGAGTCGGGCTGGTGGTGGCCGTCATTCAGCTCTCCAGGTCCGGCAGGCGGCGCGGCAGCACGAGCACGACCCGAGTCCCGCAGGGCAGCGCCTCGAACGTCAGGGCGGCCTCCAGCAAGCCCGCGCGCCGCCGCATGTTGTCGAGCCCGCGGCCGCGGCTGTCGGCGGCGAATGGCCGGCCGTCGTTGTCGACCGCGATCACAGGGCAACCGTCGGCCATGGCGCGGCCACGCACGGCGATGCGGCGTGCCGGCCCATGCTTCAGCGCGTTGGTGATGGCCTCCTGCACGATGCGCAGGACGGCCAGTGCATTGCCGGGCGTGACGCCGGCCACGTCGGGCAGGTCGGCCATCGACCAGTCGAGCGCCACGCCGAGGCGCTGCAGCTGCGGCTCCAGGCGCTCGCGGAAGTTGGCGAGCGCCAGCGGCAGCTCGTCCTCGCCGATGTCGAGGGAGTAGATCACCAGGCGCAGGTCGTTCAGCGCGTCGCGCGCCGCCTGCTCGATGGGGCGTGTCTCGGTCCGCTCCGACAGGGCGATGATCGAGACGAGATGGCCGCTGATCCCGTCATGCAAGTCGCGCGTCAGCCGGCCGCGCTCCTGCTCACGCACCAGGCGTGCCGCCTCGATCCGCTCCTGTCGCGCCAGTGCGGCCAGCTCGGCCTCGCGGGCGGCCAGCCGGGCGTTGAGGACCTCGTTGGAGCGGTCGAGCCGATCGAAGCTGTCGGCCATGCGGCGCACCAGAACGGCGCAGAGGCCGACGACATAGAGCAGCCCGGCATGCGGCGAGTAGAGACGGAAGGCATGCTCGGGCAGGGTCGCGGCGACATAGGCGTCGCGCAGCAGGAACCAGGAGATCAGCACGGCCGGCGCCAGCATGATGCGGGCGTCGGGATTGCCCCGCCAAAGCGCACCCCAGGCGATGATGCAGCTCGCGACCACGGCGCCGATGCAGATGCCGGCAGCCGCCACAGCGGCGATGATAGCGCGTGCGAGCGGCGTGCCGATGACGGCGCAAACGAGCAGGATCGCCGTAAGGACGATCACGCCGACCAGCAAGGCCCTGGGCGGCGGCACGTCGAGCAGTTGCAGCGACACGGCGACGGCGATCAGGCCCCAGGCCGGCACGAGGGCAACCATGTAGGGCAACACGCCCCACAGCGCGGGCCGGAAGCCCAGGAACATGCCGACGTCGACGACGATGGTGAGTGCCAGGAGGCCGGCGAGCCAGGACAGCAGGACGCCGTGAGGTCGCGCCAGCCACGCGAGCAGGACGCCGACGGCCAGCAGCAGCTGAGTGGCGAGGCTGACGATCCTGAAGTCGACATCGAGGACATGGCGCCACTTGAAGGACGGCGCCAGCGCGGCGTCGCTGCCGAGATAGAAGCGCGACAGGAAAGTCGGCGAAGCAAAGGGGCCTGGCTCGAGCGCCACGGTCAGGCGATAGGTCCCGCCTGCCGGCGATCGCAGCGGCAGGCGCACCAGCAGCGGGGTGGTCAGCGCGAGGCCCGCCCACACGACATGGTCGGCACTGTCGTAGATGGTCTCGCCGTTGGCCGCGACGACGACACGCCGGTTGACCAGAGGGACATAGAGCGCGGCGCCGACATCGGGCAGTGACGCGGAATCGACGTCGACTTGGTACCGCAGCGTCGATGGTCTGCCGACAAAGGGGTAGAAGACGTGCGGCAGCGATACCTCGGCGGGCGGCTGCCCTTCGACAAGCAACGTCGCACGGTCGACGACGAGCGCTGTGGTCGGCCGCGGCAGGCGCACCAGATCCGGCGCGATCGCGACCGCCAGCGTCGCGAGGACGAGCGCGATCCAGCCGATGCCCCCAAGCCGCGTCACGGCCCCCCCTCAGAGCTTGATCAGACCGCGACGAGAAGCCTCGTAGACCGCCTCGGACCGGTTGTTGGCCTGCAGCTTACGATAGATGTTGCGGATATGCACCGGCACCGTCTGCTTGGAGATCTGCAGGCGTTCGGCCAGCTCGCCATAGGTGAAGCCCTTGGCGATGCCCCACAGGATGTCCATCTCGCGCGGCGTCAGGAGCTGACCGTCGGCGGGCGACGGCGCGGTGGACGCGTCGGACGGTGCCGCCGGAGCCGCTTCCGAAGGGCGCCCGCGGCTGCCCAGGCGGCGGACGATGGTGCGGGCGATCTTGGAGGAGATCGGCGAGTGGCCGGCCAGCAGGTCGCCGATCGCGGCCACGATGTCGATGGGATCGCTGTCCTTCAGGAGGTAGCCGGTAGCGCCGGCTTCGATGGCCG
Organism: Pseudomonadota bacterium; assembly: GCA_023436825.1. The sequence goes on from JAEZHS010000464.1 coordinate 2,717, forward strand.
CGATGACGGTGCGATCGTCGGCCAGCACCGAGATGACCATAGCTTCGGCCGCGGGCTGGCGTTCGCGCAGAAGCCGGATGGCCTGCACGCCATGCCCGTCGGGAAGGTTGAGGTCGGTGATCAAGAGGTCGACCGTGCTGTCGGTGATCAGCCGCGTGGCTTCGGCAAGCGTGGCGCAGGCCGCGATCAGCCGGCCGCCCGGCCAGCCGTCGATGATGCGGGCCAGACGCTCACGCACCGGGTCGTCATCCTCGAGCAGGAGGATGCGGACGGCCGGCTTGTCGTTCTCCACGCCCGTCATGCGGCCATCTCCCCACGCATCGCGGCCCAGATATCCCATGCAGCCGGACCCGATGCCATGCGTCTTCGGCGTCGCAAGCTACCCTGTTCATGGTATCGCGATTCGCGGCCAGACCGGCGAACCCTGCAACCGATGCTTTAGGGAGTGGTAGCGGGGCCATGGCGACCTTCACTGTCAGCAATCTCAATGATAGCGGGGCAGGCTCGCTGCGCGCGGCCATCGAAGCCTCCAATGCCGGGCCTCCCGGCGAAGCGAACACCATCTCCTTCACCGTCAGCGGCACGATCGTCCTGACCAGCAACCTGGCGGCGATCACCAACCCGACCTCCATCATCGCCGGCAGCACCGACACCGGCACGCCGCCCAGCATCGGTCTCGACTGCAACGGCAATGCCGGCCTGGTGTTCGACGCCGGATCGCAGGGCTCGCAGCTCATCGGCCTGGCGGTGGGCAATGCCGGCGGCAACGGCGTCACGCTAGTCGCCGGCAACATCACCCTGAACAACAACTATATCGGCCTGGCGCTCGACGGCAGTGCGGCGGGCAACTCGGGCGACGGCGTGTTCGTGGCCGCCACCTCGTCGGCCAACCAGATCGGCTACAACCCCGAGGCCGCGACCCTGGCCGCCAACGGCGATCCCGCGACCGGCGTCGTCTCCAACGTCATCTCGGGCAACGGCGGCAACGGCATCAGCCTGCACGGCTCGGCCGACAACATCATCGTGTCCAACCGCATCGGCACCAGCGTCGACGGCAACAGCGCCGTCGCCAACGGCGCCAACGGCATCTGGGTCACCGACGGCTCCAACGGCAACACGATCGGCGGCACCGTCATCGGCAACGACGCAAGCGGCAATCCCAACGACCCGACCGGCAACAAGGGCACGCAGCCCGAGGTCTTCGTGACACCGCCGCTCGGCAACCAGATCTCGGGCAACGGCCTGAACGGCGTGCTGATCGACGCCGGTTCGCAGAACAACGCCCTCTACGGCAACTTCGTCGGCACCGACGCCGCCGGCAATGCAGCCGTCGGAAACGCGCTCGACGGCGTGCGCATCGACAATGCCGACTTCAACTCGCTGCACGGCTGCACGGTCGTCGACGAGCCGTTCGTCTACTACAACGTCGTCAGCGGCAACGGCGCCAACGGCATCCATGTCACCGATTCCGACCACGTAACGATCCGCGCCAACTTCGCCGGCGTCGGCGCCGACAACCAGACCATCGTCGCCAACGGCAACGACGGCGTGCTGATCGACGGCTCGTCGCGCAATACCCAGGTCGGCGGCGTCATCCCGCTCGGCAACGTGATCTCGGGCAATGCCAACAACGGCATCGAGGTCGCCGACACCGCGAGCGGCTTCAGCACGCTGAACACCTTCGGCGGCGCCCTCGCCTTCGCCGACATCGCGCCGAACGGCAACAACGGCGTGCTGATCACCTCGACCGGCGGCAACCAGACCGTCCAGACCAACGTGCTGTCGGGCAACCTGAACAACGGCCTGGAAATCTCGGGCGATGCCTGGGGCGTCACCGTCGTGCCCAACATCATGGGCCTGAACACGCGCGGCAACAGCGCGTTCGACTTCGGCGACAACTTCGCCAACGGCAACAACGGCATCCTGATCACGGGCAATGCCCACGACAACGTGATCGGCGGCACGGGCGTGAACGCGAGCGATTCGGTGATCCGCCAGAACACGCTCTCGAACAACGGCGCCTACGGCGTCGCCATAACAGGGCAGGCGTACAACAACGTCGTCAGCCAGAGCGCGATCGGCACGGACATCCAGGAGGCCGCGGCCATCGGCAACGGCGCCGGCGGCGTGCTGGTCACCAGCACCGGCATCGGCAACGTCGTCGGCACCGCCTACACCGGCTTCTCGCCATTGCCGGCGCCGGCGGCGCGCTACAACGTCATCAGCGGCAACGACGGGCCGGGCGTCGAGCTCGACTCCGGCACCCACTACAACGCCGTCATCAACAACTGGATCGGGCTCGACGTCAGGGGCGAGGGTTCGCTGCCCAACACCGGCCTGCCGGTCGACAATGCCGGCACCAACAACCTGATCTACGGCAACGCCTACAGCGGCCCGGTGCCCGTCGAATCTCCGACCGCCCAACTCGAGCTGCTGTATGTCGGCTGGTACGGCCGGGCCGGCGATCCGACGAGCTTCGCAGACAAGATGGAAGATCTGCTGACGCTCATCCTGGGCGGCCAGCCGCTGGCCAGCGCCATCCTGGCGATATCGCAGGACTTTGCCACCTCGCCGGAGGAAGCGGCCTACGCCGAGCTCGCCTCGTTGGTCACGCCGACCATGCCGACGCCGCAGCAGCTCGCGCTGGCCGAGGCCTTCATCAATGAGACGTTTCTGAACCTGTTCGACCGCGCGGCGACCACCGCCGAGAAGGCGTCCTGGTCGACCGCCTTCTTCGGTGGCCTTACCTCCTTCTCTGCCCTGGTCTACGAGATCGCGACGAACGCGACAGGCAACGATATCGGGGCGATGAACGCCAAGATCCAGGCGGCATCCTACTTCACGCAGGCCTTCGAATCGGACGCCAGGGCGCCGACGGTTTCGGAGATGCGGGGCGCCGTCGACAACGTCAACGACGCCACCACGCTCTACGATTCGCAGGCGGCCACCAACGCCCTGGTCGGCGAGAGCCACAACCAGGTCGACTACCAGACGATCCTGTCGCCGTTCGACGGCATCACCGGCATCCGCGCCGACTACGACGGCGCCGTCATCCTGACCGGCAGCCAGGGCACCAGCGGCTCGACGGCGACGACGCCCTTCCTCTACCGGGGCCCGCTCAACGACACCGCCGCCGGGACGCTGCACCTGCTGACGCCGACCTTTGCCGGCCAGACGGTCACGAGCGGGCAGTTCTACGAGCCCGACACCTCGATCTTCACGCCGTCGATCGGGGTCGGCAACGTGCGCGCCGTCGGCACCTACCAGTACGCCGAGAGCCCGCCGGGCGTGATCAACCACGGCATGATCTACGAGGGGCCGATCGACGGCGTCGGCGGAACCTGGACGCAGATCGACGTGCCGGGCAACGGCGTCAATGTCGTCGGCGGCATCGTGCTCGGCACGGTCGGCGAGACCATCCCGCACAGCGTGCAGGGCGACCTGGTGGTCGGCAACTACGACATCTCCGGCGTGCCTGGAACCGGCAACGGCTTCATCTACAACATGGTCACCGGCCAATACACGCTGTTCGAGATCAACGGCAGCCTGACGGACCTGACGTCGGTCTACGGCATCTGGCAGCACGGCGTCGGCAGCACCGAATACACCATCGCCGGCGGCGCCAAGGACACCCACGGCGTCAACTCGGCCTTCCTGATCAACTACGATTCGTCGAACGGACAGTTCTCCGATCTCGCCTTCTTCAACGCCTTCAACCGGCCGGGCGTCATCACGCATTTCGAGAACATCAGCGCCGTGCCCGGCGGCTTCAACCTGGTGGCGACGACCGACGACGGGCCGGCCTTCGTCTTCGTGCCGATGAATCCCGACGGCTCGTTCGGCGAGGCGATCTGGACGGCCGGCGACCTGCCGGGCAGCAATCTGATGACGGGCAACATCGCCTATCAGAACGTGTTCGGCGGCATCTACAATACCGACGACACCAGCGCCATCGGCAGCTACCTCGGCGTCGTCGACCAGTCCTACGTCAATGCCGACGGCGGGCTGATCATGCCGACCGGCTCGTTCTACTTTTCCTATGCCTTGTCGGTGGCGGCCAGCACCGGCGACATAATCGTGGGCTCGACGACCGCCGGCAACGTGCTGGGCGGCTCGATCGGCAACGACGCGATCACCGGCACGCTGAACACGATCGCCGCCGACACGATCTTCACCGGCGGCGGCCGCGACCTCATCACGCTGTCGGCCGGCGGCATCGGACGCAGCCGCGTCGAGCTGTTCGCCGCCAACGGCCTCGCCATCGCCTCGGATCTCTCGCCCGGCGACACGGTCACCGCCGTCGAAGGCAGCATCGTCGACGCCCGGGACATCCCGCAGCTCGGCTGGTGGGGCCAGGCGACGGGCCAGCTTGGCGGGCCGGTCTCCGATGCCTCGACCAACGGCGGCATGGGCACCGGCACCAGCGAGGACATGTCGACGGTCGTGAACTTCACGACGGGCAGCTCGAGCAGCCCGATCGACATGATCGATATCTCGCTCGAAGCCTTCAGCAACCTGCTGCGCTCGGCCGACGGCAACGACGCCCAGGTCGGCGCCGCGACGTTCAGCAACATGGTCGGGCTGGGCGGCACGATCACCGTGGCCGACGCCAACGTCATCCTCGTCACCAGCAACGTCGGCTTCGCCAACGCCGCCGACCTCGCCGCCTCGCTGCTGGCCAATCCCATCACCTTCGCCAGCGCGCAGACCGAGCAGTTCAACCATTACATCGTCGCCTACCAGGACTTCGGCGGCGACGTGCGCATCGCCGACATGAACATCCATGCCAACGGCATGACGTCGTTCACGACGACGGCCGGCGGTGCCACGCTGGCGATTTCCGACATGGCCGAGCTCGACGGCGTGTCGCTCGCCTCGCTGCAGGCGGGGAACATCAACTTCGTGAGCAACAACGAGATCGCCCACTCGAGCTACCTCGACTTCACCGGCTACGGCATCACCAACGCCACGACCGTGGTCGAGGCCTACGGGCTCAACCAGGCCAACGTGCAGGCGGCGACCACCGCCACCACCGGCATCAATGTCGCCATCATCCTCGACCGCGTGACGGATCCGACGTCTCTGCTGTCGGAGAACTGGGGCACCCGGCAGCAGACGCTGGCCCAGCTCGAGAGCGCCGGCACGCTGTGGGACACCTACGGCGCCGACCAGGCACAGTACAACGCCGTCGTGGCCGAGTTGCAGGGAACCTACGGGCTCACCGTGCTCGACGGCAACACGCCCAACGGCAACTACGTGTCGTCGGCGGAATCGCGCACGATCTGGGTGGCGATCAACACGCCGGAGCAGTTCCTCGACCTGTTCGGCCAGACGCTGTATTACAACAACGACGGCAGCAACAGCTTCCTGTTCTGGAACGGCAACCTGTCGCTGCCGTCGCAGTGGAACGTCCAGGGCCTGTGGTTCGACACCGAAAACAGCCCGCCGCCCTCGAACATGGCGCCCGGCGTCTCGGTCACCCTGAACCAGGGGGCGCAGGGCATCGGCAACACGACCGCGTCCGTGCCCAACATGGCGCCGCAGGACATCGCCGCGCTCTACAACTTCCCGCTGATCGGGCAAGACGTCGCCACGGGCACGATCGCCCTGATCGAGCCGGGCATCGGCGATGCCGTGCTCAACACAGCCGAACACGGCACGTTCGATCAGCGACTGGCGGCCTACCTGCAGTCGATCGGACAGTCGGGAACGGGCACTGTCTACGTCCAGGGCCGCAACGGCCAGGACTATCTTCTCAGCGATCCGGACGAGCGCTCGCAGGATGTCGGCACCGTGGCGGCCGTCAATCCCAACAGCAACATCGGGCTCTATGTCGGCTCGGGCTACAACGGCAACGCCGACGCCTCGACCTTCACGGCGCTGCAGAGCGCCATCTGGGACACCACGAACAACCCGGGCGTCATCTCCAACTCGTTCGGCGACGACCAGAGCATGTCGCCGGATTCGCCCTTTTACCAAGCCTATTGGCAGCTCTACATCGACGCCGCGCTGCGCAATCAGACGCTATTCTCCGCGCTGGGCGACGGCGGCTCGGGTAACGAGACCGGCAACGGCCTGACCAACGTCGAGTTCAACATCACCAGCCCCTACTCGGTCCTGGTCGGCGGCACCTCGCTTTCGACGCTGGGGACGGCGGAGGGCGACCCGACGCTGTCTTCCATCGTCGCCTCGGCGCTGGCCGACGATCGCTCCACGATCTGGCAGCTCATGGCCGGCGGCCTGACCAGCCTGCCGGACGACGCGAGCGCGCTCCAGGTCTTCGTCGAGACCGTGTGGAACACCTATCAGGTCACCGGCGCCACCATCGGAACCTCCAGCGATTTCTGGGGCGGCTACCTGCAGAATACGACGACGTCCGGCGGCGTCGACCCGACGCAGCCGGCGCCCTGGTACCAGACGGCCTATGGCCTGGATCCGGTGACCAGCGATCCACTGGCCCAGACCGGCCGCGGGGTGCCGGACGTCTCCGCCAATGCCGGCGGCAACCTGCAGTACCTGGTCCCCAACGGTGACCTGACCGAGAACACCGGCCAGATCGGCACCAGTTCGGCGGCGCCCTTCTGGGCGGCGCTGACGGTGCAGTTCAACGCGATCTTCGCCGACCAGGACCTGCCGCAGCTCGGCTACATGAACGACCTGCTCTACATCGCCTCGGCGATCGCGCCGGCGGCGTTCAACGACGTCACGCTGGGCGGCAACATGTCGTCGTTCTCGATGGGCGGCTCCTACAACACGCTGGCCAGCGACGGGACCTACGTCAACGTCACGCCGACGGGCTACAGCTACTATGCCGGGCCGGGATACGATCTCGTCTCCGGCCTGGGCAGTCCCAACGGCCTCCTGCTGGCGCGCGCGCTCACATCGATCGCGCATTCGCAGGTGTCGTTCTCCACCAGCCCCGACATGCTCGATGCCGACGGCAGCGGCTGGACCAGCGGCGCCGACCAGAGCCTGCTGTTCCAGACCATGTCGGGCTCGAGTGCCAATGTCAGCCTCGACCTCGGCTCCGACATCCTGTCGTTCACGAGTGTCGCGTCGGGGAGCTACGCGTGGACGAACCGGGTGGCACAACAGTCGATGCAGGCCGACTTCGATCCCAACCTCGTGCGCATGTTCGACAAGTACGGTCAGGGCGCGGTGGCCCAGTCGATCGTGTCGCAGGGCGAGAGCATCGGCGTGTCGATCAACGCCTCGGCGGCCGACGCCAAGCAGGGTGCGTTGAGCAGCCCCTTCGGCTTCGCCGACTTCGTGACCGATAGCGGCGTGGTGCGCGTCGCCCGGCCGGTGGCGGTGGCCGAGACCGTGGGGGCGCAGGACGACCAGACGGCAATCGTGCGCCTGCGCCAGAACGGCGAGGACAGCCTGTCGGTGAGCTTCTATCGCGTCGACGATCTTTCCGGCTCGATCGACGGCATCCAGGTGGGCCAGGCAGGCTATGCCCAGGCCGCGCAGGGCCGCGCCTACCAGGTGTCGGGGGGCGGCACGTCGATCGGTGGGCCGGGCTACGGCAACTTCGGCCAGTCGGCGCTGCTCGATGTCGATGCGGGCGATCTGATCGCGATGAAGCTCGTCAATCAGACGACGAACGACACGTACTGGGCGTTTGCCCAGGGCAACGAGGTGGTTTCGGGCCAGTCGGTCGGACATCTGTGGAACTACGGCCTGAACACCTGGGGCTGGGAAGACATGCGCAACGGCGGCGATCGCGACTTCAACGACCTGATCGTCCAGTTCGACTTCACCAGCGCCTACGGCAACCACTGGTTGGTCTAGGAGATCGGGTCCCCAGCGAAGCTTGGGGAGGGACCCGAAAGGCCGGAGGGGTCATGGGCAATGGGTGTGGGAACTCATGACCCCTCCGCCTGCCTGCGCCAAGCCGAAGCGGCTCCGCACAGGCGAAGGAAATGATTCGAGACGATGGCGACGCCGCACGTCGTCCTGTGTGGGTGGTCGAGCGGTCCCATCGCCCGACACCCGCAGAAGGAAAGCCTGCCCAATATCGGTCCCTCCGCTGGATGCATGCGCTGCCGTCAACGGCCTCGGGAGGTTTCCGGCGTTTCCGACAAGGAGCCTAGTAGCTCTTCGAGTTTGCACCCCCTACTGGTTGGAATTCGGACAGTTACGCAAGTTTCGCAACCGGAATCGCGCTGTCGGAGGGCTGGAG
>JAEZHS010000501.1 GCA_023436825.1 Pseudomonadota bacterium
GAAAGGCGCGGGACAATGCCCTCGACGGCTGACGTCATGGGATTCTGGCGTCGCCTCGGCGCCATCATCACCAAGGAAGTGCGCCAGCTCGGCCGCGACCGGCTGACCTTCGCCATGATGTTCGGCCTGCCGATCATGCAGCTCCTGCTGTTCGGCTACGCCATCGACACCGATCCGCACCGCCTGCCGACCGCCGTGGTCGCGGCCGACCAGAGCCAGATCACGCGAACCATCCTGTCGGCGCTGGCCAACACCGGCTACATGCGCTTCACCCACCAGCCCAGGAGCGAGGCCGAAGCCAACGAGCTATTGCAGAGTGGCGAGGTGCAGTTCGTCGTCACCATCCCGTCCGACTTCACGCGCCGGCTGGTGCGCGGCGAGCGCGCCCAGGTGCTGATCGATGCCGACGCCACCGACCCGATGGCGGCGGCCAATCCGCTGGCGGCCGCCAAGCCCGCGATCGAGCAGGCGCTGGCGCGCGACCTGGTCGGCCCGCTCAACCCGCTGCGTAACGCCGCCGATTCCATCGATGTCGTGCTGCAGCGCCGCTACAACCCGGAAGGCAAGTCGAACCTGAATGTGGTGCCCGGCCTGCTGGCCGTGATCCTGACCCAGACCATGGTGATGATGACGGCGCTTGCCGTCACCCGTGAGCGCGAGCGCGGCACCATGGAGAACCTTCTGGCCATGCCGGTGCGGCCGCTCGAGGTCATGGTCGGCAAGATAACGCCCTACATCGCCATCGGCGCGGTCCAGGTGACGGTCATCCTGCTCGTGTCGTGGCTGCTGTTCGGCGTCGGCGTGCAGGGCAGCTTCATACTGTTTTGCCTGGGGACTGCGCTGTTCATCACCGCCAACCTCGCCATCGGCTTCACCATCTCGACCGTGACCCAGAACCAGCTGCAGGCCATGCAGGCCTCGGTCTTCCTGCTGCTGCCCTCGATCCTGCTGTCGGGTTTCATGTTCCCGTTCCGCGGCATGCCGATCTGGGCGCAATGGATCGGCGAGGTGCTGCCGGCCACGCACTTCATGCGCATCGTGCGCGGCCTGATGCTGAAGGGCGCGGGCTTCCCCAGCATCTCGGCGGAACTGGCGGCGCTGGTGGCGATCCTGCTGGTCGTGTCGACGCTGGCGATCAGCCGCTACCGCGTGACGCTCGACTGACCGTCAGGTGATCGCGAACACGGCGAGAAGGGCGAGCGTCCCCCCGACGCCCAACAGCGTGGCCACTACGGGCGCGTTGCCGAGGAAGGCCAGCGCCAGGCAGCCCAGCACCAGCGCGATGTGCAGGATGGCGAACAGGATGAGCTTGCTGAAGCCGTGGAAGGTCCGCTGGTGGGCGCTGAGCTCCTGGTCGGCGAGGCGCGGGTCCTGGACGATGTCGGCCATGACGATTCCTCCATGGATTTGCAGCAAACGTCGGACGTCGGCGGCGGTTGCGCTCGCGGCGCGGCCGGGCAATATCTGACCGGATGAAATTGATCGTCTCGGCCCTGGCGGCGCTTCTCCTGGCGTCGTTTCCTCTCGCCGCCCAAACTCTCGAAGCCGACATGAAGAAGGCCGCCGGCGCCTACGAGCAGAAGGACATGGCGACAGCCGTGCGCATCTGGAAGGTCTGGGCGGGCAAGGGCAATGCAGAGGCGCGTACGCTGCTCGGCGCCATGTACTGGAGCGGCGAGGGCGTGCCGCGCGATCACAAGGAAGCGGCCAGGCTCTATCTGCTGGCGGCGAACCAGGGCTACGCCCGGGCCCAGAACGACATCGGCTTCATGTTGGGTTTCGGCGAAGGCATCCCGCCGCAGGACAACGTCGAGGCCTACAAGTGGCTGACGCTGGCCGTCAAGGGTTACACCGCCAAGAACCAGGACCGGCTGGACCAGGCCCGCAAGGACCTCGCCACGCTGGCCAAGCGCATGAGCCCTGCGCAAATTGCCGAGGCCGAACGGCGCGTAAAGGCCTTCAAGCCGGTCCCCTGAGTGTGCCAGAGTTGCGCAGTCACCGCCTTGTCATCAAAGACCACTGGCGTCCGGAGTGATTTCGTCGCACACAAGCAGCACATGAAGAAGGCCTCGCTCGCCGCGGCGTTCGCCGCTTCGTTCTCCATCAGTTCCGTCTTCCTCTGTCTGGCCGCCGAAGGTGCGCTGGCCGACGAGGCGCGCGTCGCCGAAGAGCGGCTTCTCGGCGCAGCCGACGAGGAGGCGCGCTTTTTCGATCTCCAGCCTTTCACGCGCGAGATCGGATCGACCGTCGTCGTTTCGACGTCGCTCGACCAGGCGCTGGCCGAGTCCGGAGTGCCAGCCGCCACGATGTTGGAAGCGCTGCGCGCTCTGTCGGCGACCGTGAACCTCGCGCGTGACGTCAAGCGCGGCGATCGCCTCTACGTGCGCTACGAACAGGCCTTTACGGCGGAAGGGGCGCCGATCGGCGTCGGTCGCGTCCTGTGGGCCGAGGTCACGCTGGCGTCGCGTGGTCCCGTCGCCGTCCATCGCTTCCGCACGCGCGACAAGGTCGAGCGCCTTTGGTTCACCAACGGCCTGTCGGCGACGCCGCCGTCGATGCGCATGCCGCTCGACACCATTTCCGTCTCCTCCGGCTTCGGCTTGCGTGCCGATCCCTTCGACCAGCCGCCGCCGCTCGCCGCGACCGGCAAGTCCGCGCCGATGGGCGGTCCGCTGCGCAGCAAGCCGCTGCCGCCGGGGTTGCCGACGGGCGGCATCAGCGGCAATGGCGGGACGACCAACATGGCCACGCCGCTCGGGGCGTCGCTTGGCCTTGCGCCCTACGGCGGCTTCGGGTCGGCGGCGCCCAAGGCCGCGCCGCGGGCGGCCCTGTTCATGCATGAAGGCATGGACCTCGTCGCTCTATCGGGCACGCCGGTCTATGCAGCGGCCGACGGCGTGGTGGTGGGTGCGGCCCCCACCGGCCGTTACGGCAATTGGATCCGCATCGAGCACGGCGGCAAGCTCGCCACGGTCTACGGCCATCTCATGGCCTTCGCGCCCGGCATCGAGGCCGGGGAGGCGGTCGTTCGTGGCGAGCTCATAGGCTTCGTCGGCAGCACCGGCCGCTCGACCGGGGCGCATCTGCATTTCGAGGTCTTGGACAACGGCAAGCCGGTCAACCCGATCAATCACCCCGAGCTCAAGGCCATGCAGTTGCGCGGCCTCGACATGGATCGCTTCAAGAAGCAGGTCGCGCGCTCGCTCGAGGAACGCACCCGGGAAAGCAAGGTCGCCTCGGCCGGGCTCTAGCTGAACCCCCTTACCCAACCTCTCCCCAAGGGGGAGAGGAATATGAGGCGATGCCGGCGCATGGCGTCTCATCTATGGTGCTGCCTCGATGAAGGGGGAGGGGAAGTTTGGCCGTCGTCATCGCCTCGGTATCGTTCGGGCTGATCCTCGTCAGCATCGCGGGCGGCCTTTTCCTGCGCTACAGGTTGCCCGACTCCCATCTCAGCGGCGATTCCAAGGACGTGATCCGGCTGGCGACGGCTCTGATCGGCACCATGGCGGCCGTGGTGGTGGCGCTGCTCTTTGCCTCGACGCGCAGCAGCTACGAAGCGACCAACAGCAACGTCGCGCGGCTGACCGCCGGCGTCGTCGAGCTCGATCAGCTTCTCAAGGAATATGGCGGTCCGGAAAGCCTCGCGCTGCGCCACGCCTTGCGCAGCGACGCCGCCTCGATGGTCTCGGCGATCTGGCGCGACGACGCGCCGGTGACCGGCCAGCTCCTGCGGCCGGTGACCCAGGAAGAGACCGTGCTCTACAAGCTGCGCCAGCTCGATCCGAAGACGCCGGTGCAGAGTGCCCTGAAGACCCGCGCCCTGGCAGTCAGCAACGACATCGAGCAGACGCGGCTGACCTTGCTCTCACAGCCTCCCGACACGCTGTCGAAGCCGTTCATCACCGTGCTGGTGCTTTGGCTTTGCTTCATCTTCGCGAGCTTCAGCATGTCGTCCAAGGCCAACCCGACCCTGGTCGTCGTGCTGCTGGTCTGCGGCTTCACGGCCGCGACCGCGATCTACCTCATCCTGGAGCTTGGCCAGCCCTTCGACGGGCTGCTGCAGCTGTCGAACAGCGCGCTGCGGCGCGCGCTGCCGCCGTTGTCTTGATCGGGGTCGTCCGGATCAGTCCCAGGCGCCGTCGACGATGCGGCCATCCTCCGACAGCAACAGCGTCAGGCGATTGGGATCGAGCGCATAGCTCGGAATGCCGTCGGTCGGCTTGATGATGCGCAGGGTATAGGGCAGGTCGGCCTCGCGGACGACGTTGTCGGCGGCAGCCCCGGCCGGCGGATTGGCGCCCTTGGCGACGAAGAACTTGCCGAGGCACTTGGCGCAGTCCTCCTTCGGCGGTGCGGCCTCGGCGTAGCCGGGGATGGCCTTGAGCGAGATGGCGTTGTTGCCGCCGCGCACGCGCACGCCCTTGTACGGATGTCCGGTCTCGACCGGCAGGACGGCCTCGACGGGCATGAACGGGCCAAGGCCGGCCGCGCCCGCCGGCGCGCTCGCCTGGAAGATCAGATCGAGCATGCCGTCGCGCGGCTGGCCCTGGGTGATCGGGATCAGGTGCGGCTGGCTCCAGCTCGACCCGGTCACGAGGCCGCGCACGCGCACGACGTCGAGCCCGCCGTTGCGATCGGAGCGCAGGACCTCGACGCTGGTCACGAACACCACGGGCGCCGGCGGCCCGCCCACCGTGCCCGACGGCTGGCCGGGTCCGGGACCGCCGGCATAGCCCTGTTGCTG
>JAEZHS010000598.1 GCA_023436825.1 Pseudomonadota bacterium
CGCGCGGTCTCTGCCGCGCGCCATGATAGTCGGATGAACGATGCATAGAGCGATGCCGCCCGAAAGCGCAGCGGCAAGGTCTATATAACCCAAGTACCAATCACTGTCAATAACTATGGTCTCGGTCCCTTTCGGTTTCATGGGTTTTTTTCGTGCCGTAGGGAGCCTTTGAACGAATCTATTCCGGTTCTTTTTGGCGGACCGCAGAGCGCCAAAAAAATCGGCCGGGGACGACCATCGATGCCAGCAAGGCTGTCATTCGCTTCGACCAAACAGTCATGATCACTGTGACGCGCTACTAGTCGGCTAGTAGTTTTCTCTCTCTTGCGGGTGCCGGCGCCGCAGCGTTCGATGCCGCGTGCTCCGCCTCTACATCGCCGGCAACTCTCCGAGCTCGCGCCGCGCCGAGCAGAACGTCATGCATTTGCGCAAGCACCTCGCCGCGGCGCCGAAGGTGGAGATCATCGACGTGCTGGTGCGACCCGACCTCGCCGAGCAGGCCGGCGTCCTCGCCACGCCGACGCTGTCGTACGAGCATTCGGTCCGCCCGCGACGGATCGTCGGCGATCTCAGCGATACCAAACGCGTGCTCGAATTTCTCGGCCTCAACTCCGACGGTGAAGCATGAGCCCACAGGACATCGAAAGCGCCGACATCCTCGAAAGGGTCAAGACCGGCGTCAACGCTTTCGACGAGCTTGTGATGGGCGGGCTGCCGCGGGCCCGCACCACCGTGGTCGGCGGCACGCCGGGCAGCGGCAAGACGGTGTTTGCCACGCAATTCCTGGCGCATGGCATCACGATGTACGGCGAGAACGGCGTGCTGGTGACCTTCGAGGAACCGCCGCGCGACATCGAGGCCAACATGCGTGGCTTCGGCTGGGACCTGGCCGGCTGGCGCCGCGATGGCCGGCTCGCCTTCGTCGATGCCAGCCCGCCAGCCAACGACGAGCTGGTGATCGGCGACTTCGACCTCGCCGGCCTGCTGGCGCGCATCCAGCACTCGGTCAAGACCATCAAGGCAAGGCGCGTCGTCCTCGATTCGCTCACGCAGCTTTTCGATCACTTCATCGCCGATCCCAAGATCCTGCGTCGCGAACTGTTCCATATCAGCAACGCCCTCAAGCAGTCGGGCCTCACCGTGCTGATGACCGCCGAGCGCAACAACGAATATGGCGAGATCACCCGGCACAGGCTGGAGGAGTTCGTCGCCGACAACGTCGTCATCCTGCGCAACGTGCTGCATCGCGAGAAGCGGCGGCGGACCATCGAGGTGCTGAAGATGCGCGGCAGCCATCACGCCGAGGGCGAGGCGCCGTTCACCCTGCTGGCGAGCCAGGGCGTCGTCGCAGTGCCGCTGTCCTCGCTCAGGCTTGAGCAGCAGTCCAGCATGGTGCGCGTCACCAGCGGCAATCCGGCGATCGACGAGATGTGTGGCGGCGGCTTCTTCCGCGACAGCGTCACCCTGGTGAGCGGCGCCACCGGCACCGGCAAGACGCTGCTGGTGACCAACTTCCTGGCCGGCGGCGTGGCAGCGGGCGAGAAGGCCATCCTGTTCGGCTATGAGGAGAGCAAAGGCCAGCTCTTCCGTAACGCCAGCGGCTGGGGCGTCGACTTCGCGACGATGGAGGCGGAGGGCAAGCTCAAGGTCATCTGCCTCTATCCCGAGGCACAAAGCCTGCCCGACCATCTGCTCATGATCCAGAATCTGGTCGACGAGTTCCAACCCAACCGGATCGCCGTCGACAGTCTTTCGGCGCTCGAACGCATAGCGCCCGATACGGGCTTCCGCGAGTTCCTGATCAGCCTGACGTCGTTCATCAAGAAGCGAGAGATCGCCGGCCTCTGCACCGCGACCAGCAAATCGCTGATCGGCGGTGAAAGTGCCAGCGAGCAGCATATCTCGACGCTCACCGACTCCATCATCCTGCTGCGCTACATCCAGGAGCAGGACACCATGCATCGCGGACTGATCGTCCTGAAGATGCGCGGCAGCGAGCATGCCAAGGAGATCCGACGGTTCTCGATCGACGGCAACGGCATGCACCTCGGCGCGTCGTTCAAGGATGCGCCCAACGTGTTTGCCGGCGGCGGCACCGACTACACCTGACGAGAGCCACGATGACCATGGCGGGCGGCAGTGCCGGCAACAGCCTCGACCAGACAGAGATCCGCTTCCTGGTCGAAAAGAACGCCGATGGCATCCTGGTCGTCGACGAGGAAGGCGTCGTGTTGTTCGCCAATCCCGCGGCAGCGGACATCTTCGGCCGGCCGCACCGCTCGCTGGTCGGCACGCCGATCGGAGTGCCGGTCACCGCCGGCGAGACGGCGGAGATCGCCATCCACCAGCCGGGCGGCCGCCAACTGGAAGCCGAGGTCCGCGTGGTGGAGACGGTGTGGGGCCATCGGCCGGCCAGGCTGGCAAGCCTGCGCGACATCTCGGCGCGAAAGGCCATCGAGGAGCGGCTGAGCCATGCCGCAAAGATGGAGGCCGTCGGCCGCCTTACCGCCGGCATCGCCCACGACTTCAACAACCTCCTGACTGTCGTGCTGGGCAACCTCGAGAGCGCGCAGCGCAAGTTGCTCGTCGATCAACCGGCCGTCTCGAGTGCCCTCGAGAATGCCGCACGCGGCGCGCGACGCGCCGCCGGGCTGACCCACCGGCTGCTGGCATTCGCCCGCCGCAAACCGCTCGAGCCCCGTATCATCGACGTCAACGGCCTGATGTCGGGAATGACCGACCTGCTTCAACGCACGCTGGGTGAGGGCATTCGCGTGCTCACCCTGCCGTCGCCCGAGCTTTGGCTGGTCGACATCGATCCCACCGAGCTCGAAGCGGCGATCCTCAATCTCGCGGTGAACGCGCGCGATGCGATGCCGTCGGGCGGTGAGCTGCGGGTCGAGACGCAAAACCTCGACCTCGATCCCGACACGGCCCTGTCGCTGGACTTGGAGCCGGGTCCCCATGTCGCCATTTCCGTCACCGATTCGGGCCTCGGAATGACAGCCGATGTGCTGCGGCATGTCTTCGAACCGTTCTTCACGACCAAGGGCGGACGCGGCACCGGCCTGGGACTGAGCCAGGTTTACGGCTTTGCGACGCAGAGCGGCGGCGGTGTCGCCGTGCACAGCCGTCCCGGGAGCGGCACGACGGTCACGATCTATCTGCCCCGAGCCGATGCCGAGCAGACCGTCGTGCCCGACAGTGCGACACGGACCACCGTGCCGCCCCGCAGCAAGGATGGCGAGACCATCCTCGTGATCGAGGACGATGAAGATGTCCGCGCCTATACCGCCGGCAGCCTGCGCGAACTAGGCTACACGATCCTCGAGGCGGCCGACGCCGCCTCGGCCCTCGAGATCGTGGCGCGCGAACCCGCCATCCGGCTGATCTTCACCGACCTCGGCCTGCCCGGCGGCGTCGACGGCAAGACGCTGAGCGAACAGGCGCGCCTGTTGCGGCCATCGCTCGCCGTGCTGATCACGACGGCCTACGCGGCCGGGGCACTGATCCACGACGGCAAGCTCGATCGCGGTATCGACCTGCTGGCCAAGCCCTTCGCCTTCGAGGCGCTTGCGGCGCGCATCCGCGAGGTGCTGGACCGGCCGCAGTCCAACGCCGCTGAGGTCCGGATCCTCGTCGTCGAGGACGAAGTGCTGATTCGCATGTTCCTCGTCCAGACCCTGCAAGAGCTGGGTTGCCAGGTCGATGAGGCCGGCAGCGCCGCGGAAGCCCTAGACAGGATGCGCGTGAGCGCCAACCGGATTTCAGGCGCGATCGTCGATCTCGGCCTGCCCGACCGCCCGGGCGAGGCGCTGATCAGGGAGATGCGGCTGCTGCGCCCGGACCTGCCGGTGGTTCTCGCGACCGGCCATGCTGATCGAAGCACGCGCGAGCGTGTGGCAAGCTTGGGCGCAATGCAGGTGCTCGAGAAGCCGTTCAACGGCTCGGACATCGAAGCAGCGTTCGCGCGCCTGGGCCTCGCCCTCCCTCGCGCTGGGACTACGGCCAATCCGCGATGAAGCCCTGCGCCTTGTACGGCGCGATCTTGCGCCATTCGACGAGCACGCGCTCGCGGAAGACCGGGTCGGTGTGCCAGCGCTCGACCGGCGCGTCGTAGGGATTGACCGTCACCAGCATCTTGGCGACCTCGGGCCAATGGCGCTGCAGGGTCATGGGATAGCGCCGCGCCGTGCAGATCTTGCCGAGGCAGATCACGCTCCTGATGGTGTGACGGCCGAGGGCCGCGTCGATCACCGGCAGGGAAAAGATCACGTTCTCGCCGGTGTTGCTCGCGCGATGCTCCTCGAGGATCAGCCCGGCCGGCACGCCGCCTTCGACCATTCCGCCCTTGATGACGCTGCATTCGGTGCGCGGATCGCCTTGCGTGGCACCGCCGCTCACGATGGCGTGGCGGAAGAGCCGCCGGTGCCACAGGCCGACCGCGGTGTCGATGATCTGTTGCGCGCCGCGCCGCTGGCCGAACACGAACAGGAGATCGGCGGGCTCGAGCGGCGTCGTGATCAGATGCTCGGCGTTGATGCGGGCGATTTGCCGTTCACTTGGCGGATCGTTTGACGTCACGCGTGCTCCCTTTGCCGCAGCCGCGAGAAACCTTCACGCTCGCCGCGACGGCCCCCTCGATGACACACGACTGCGATTCGTCGATGTCGAAGAGTGCGGCCCTGTCTTCACTCTCAACAGGCTCGCATGCTTTCAGACGTCGCGCGACCGCTAAGGACTGGCTTTTTGCCGCGCATTGAATCCGTCCGCGGTATCGCGGCGCTGGCGGTGGCCGGGGGCCACACGATGGGTTACCTCCTGGTCCATGAGGGAACCGGCAAGACGCTGCTCGATCAGCCGACTCTGGAGAATGCCTGCGAGAAGATCGTCTCCGGGCTGATCTACGGCGAGACCGCCGTGATCATCTTCTTCGTGATCAGCGGCGTGGTCATCGGTCGTTCGCTCGACAGCAGCAACGTGAGGGCAGGCCGAGACTATGTGTCCTTCCTTATCCGGCGCGCGCTGCGCCTCTACCCCGCCCATATCGTCGCGATGGTCGGTATCCTGGCTCTCGCCTGGCTGTTCCTCGTCGACCAGCCGCCGATCGACTTCTCGGCCTTTCCTGACACTGCACCCGAGAAAGATGCCGCCACCGCCGGGTGGCTGAACGGCATCGTCTTCAAGCCGATGAAATGGCACTCCGTCGTCGCCAACCTGGCCATGGCGACCTGGTCGATGAACCTCGTCGTCTGGTCGCTCTATGTCGAGGTCTGCGCAGCGCCGCTGCTGCCGCTGTTCCATGCGTTCGCCCGCAAGGCGAACCCGTGGCTCGACGCCCTGATGCTGGGCGGCCTGATCGCGCTCTCCCTTCTGAACTGGCACCAGCTGTGGTCACGCTATCTGTTCGCCTTCTATCTCGGCATGTTGGTCGAGAGCCATGGCGTGGTCCTGGCGCGGCTCGCTCAGCGCCTGATCGGCGGCGTCCGCCGGTCTGCCGCCGCGCTCTACCTGATGATGATGATGCCCAACATCTTCGCCGCCGAGCGCACGCCCGCGATCATCCTGGTCGAAGCCTTCGGCGCCTTCGCCATCGTGAGCGTGATCGTGCGCTCCGAAGGCAGCGACCGTTTCCGCTCGCTCGACACCCCTGTGCTGCGCTGGAACGGCCGGCTCTCCTACTCCTTCTACCTCTGGCATCTCTGGCTGATGACGATCGTCGTGCGCGCGCTCTATGACGGCCTGCCGGCCGAGGTGATGAAGGACCACGAGCTCTCGCTGGTGCTGGGCGTCGGTGGACTCACCATCGCCGCGGCGCTCGTGATTGCGCAGTTCTCTTACAACTTCGTCGAGGTACCGGGCATCGCGCTTGGCCGCAAGCTGGTGGCCGCCTGGCGCCATCTCTCGGCACGCAGACTGCGCGACAAGCCCACGCCTGCCGATTAGTTCAGGAACTCGGCCACCACCAAGTGGTTTTCCTTCACCGGCCAGGTGCGGGCCGGGATGATCTCGTTGTTGAACACCGCCAGCACGGTTCGCGGCCCAGGCTCGAAAGCGAGCTTGCCGGTCGAGACGGCGGGCACGCCGTCGGTGATGCCGGGCGGCACCTTGCCGTCGAGGCTGAATTTGTCGCGGCCGACGCCGAAGTACCCGCGCGGCCGGCTCATGGTGACCACGGCCGCCGCCTGCTCGTCGCCCTTGGCGAACACCGCAGGCCTGAGATGAATCACGTCGCTCGAGCGCAGGAACGGCGAGCGGTAGGTGTGGGTGATGGGTTGCGCCGCCATGCGCAGCACGAACTCGTAATGGGCGTCGGCGCGACCGATGAACGGACCCCACACGCCATCCTCGCCGGTCACCTTGCGATGGGCCGGCGTGGTGGTCTTCCGCTCGCCGGTCTTGGCGTCGACCTCGAAGATCTCGACCTCGGCGTCAGCGACCGCGAGGTTGGTGTAGACGCCGCCGTCGCTGACGCCGGTCACCTTGCCGTTCAGCACCGGCAACGGCTCCTGGGTGATGAACAGGTTGCCGGCCGGCTTGCCGGCGATGAACTCGAACATGGCGCCGAAGGCGAGCTTGTTGAACGCAACCTCGCGATGGTCGAGGCCGTCGAGGATGACGTTCTTGGCGCCGCGCAGCTCCGAGGAGTCGTAACTCACGCCCGTGGGCTTGCCCGGCGCGCCGACGAAGCGGCCGTCGGGCTGCGAGTATTTGTCGTTGGTATCGGAGCGGATCGCCATCATCCCGACGCCGGGAATCAAGTCGTCCGGTCCGGCGTTGAGGTCCTTGAGGAACGTGTAGGCGCCGTTGAACTCGCTGCCGACCAGCAGCGTGTCGGAATTGACGATGCCCTTGTTGGGCGTGCCGCACAGCACGGCGTGACTCACGAACTGCGCACCGCCGCCGTTCTTCAGGTAGGAGCGGATGGCGTTGCCGCCGCGCGAGGAGCCGATCAGCGCCACCTTGCGCCGGCCCGTCGCCTTCAACGCCTGCGCCACGAATGTGGCCAGTTCCTTCATCTGTTCTTCGGCCGACGAACGGTAAAGCTCGGGCTTGGCGTCCTCGCGCCGTGCGTTGGGATAGGCGAAGTCGATGGCGAAGAGCTGGTTGCGCTTGTAGCCGTTGGCTTCGAAGCGCCAGATGTTGTTGATCCAGAGCGCGCTCGAATCGCCGTTGCCGTGCACGAACACCACGATCGGCGGACCGCTGTCGGCAGGCTGCTGCTGACGGCGCGGCGGCGCCGTTTGTTGCTGCCCGAGCACCACCCCCGGCACGAGTGCCGTGGCACCGCCGAGCAGGGCGCGTCTTGTGATTTGCGACGTCACCGACGCTCTCTTTCTCCCCCACGCATTCAAGTTCCTACATTGGCAAAAGCTGACGGCCAACGCTACGCTCGGTTCATGACGATTTGTTACGTCGACAGCCCCGTCGGCCGGTTGGCCATCGAGGCGGATCACGACGCCGTGACCCGCGTGCGCTGGGCGAGCGCCAGTGAGCGGACGCGCAACAAGTCGACCAGCCCGGTCCTGAAGGAAGCGGCACGGCAGCTCGATCGCTATTTTGCCAGGAAGCTCACACGCTTCGACCTGCCGCTCGCCGCCCACGGCACCGATTTCCAGAAGCGCGTGTGGGCGGCGATGTGCGACATTCCCTACGGCGAGACCGCAACCTATGGCGGCCTGGCAATGACCCTGGGCACGGGCCCGCGGCCGATCGGCATGGCCTGCGGCCGCAACCCCATTCCCATCATCCAGCCCTGCCATCGCGTGATGGCCAGCGGCGGCAAGGAGGGCGGCTTCTCCGGCGGCAAGGGGCTGCCGACCAAGCGGCAGTTGCTGGCGCTCGAGGGCGTCGTTCTTCTTTAGTCTTCCGAAGCGCGCGCGTGCCTGCGCGCTCATGGGGGCGCATTCACATGCGCATCTGAGCACGCGGGACGCGCGCGGTCCGGAAGAGCATGATTGCATCGCTCCTAACTGCCCGCTACGGAGAGCCCATGCGCGTGCTGATCATCCGGCCGGAACGCGAGGCGACCGCGTTGGCGACGGCGCTGGCCGAGCGTGGCCACACGCCGGTGATCGCTCCCCTGTTCCGGCTGGAATTCCTGCATCCGCCGGCGGAGTTCTCGGCCGTGCTCGCGGCCTGCCAGGCGGTGCTGTTGACCAGCGCCAACGGCGCGCGCGCGCTGGCCGACGCGAGCGAGCAGCGCGGCCGGCCGATCCTGGCGGTGGGCGACACTACGGCGAGCACGGCCGAGGGGCTGGGCTTCAACGCCGTCGCCTCTGCGTCGGGCGATGCCGCAGCGCTGGCCGAGCTGGTGCGCCAACGGCTCAAGCCAGCCGACGGCCCGTTGCTGCACGTGTCGGGCCGCGAGATCGCGGCCGATCTCGGTACGCTGCTGCAGCCGGCCGGCTTCGAGGTGAAGCGCTTCGTGCTCTACGACGCGCGCGAGGAGACCACTCTGCCGGACTCGGCACGCGCCGCCTTGGAGGCACGCGCGCTCGACGTCGTCACCTTCTTCTCGCCGCGCGCCGCGTCGGTATTCACCAGCATGGTCGAGGATGCGGGCCTCGCCGCCAGCCTTCGCGGCGTGACCGCCATCGCCATCAGCCCGGCCGCGCTCGCCCCGGCGGCAGGCCTGCCGTTCAAGGCGGTGGTGGCGGCAAAGCGACCCAGCCGGCAGGCCGTGCTGGACGAGATCGACCGACTGGCCGAAGCCCCTGTACAAGGACAGGCGACCATGAGCGACACCTCCCCCGCCCCCGACGAACCGGCGGCTCCGACGGCAGGGGCTCAGCCCGTCCCCAATCAGCCTGTGATCGTGCGGCGCGGCCTGGGCGTGGTCGGCGCCTTCGTGGTCGGCGTGCTGGCCGCGGTGATCGTGCTGGCCGGTGCGCTGATCTCGCTGCCTTTCTGGCCGCAACAGATGCGCGACATGTGGCGTGGCCAGGCCGCAGCCCCCGCACCGACGCCCGGCATCGACCTGCAGGCGGTGCGTGCCGACGCCACCCGCGTCGCGAATGCCACCGTCGATGCGGCGCGCAAGGAGCTGACGGCGCGGCTGGACGATCTCGAAAAGCGCCTGCGCGCAGTCTCGGCAACGGCGGCCGAACAGCCGGCAGGAACACCCGCCCCCTCAACTCAAACCAGTCCCGATCCCGCCATCGCCGAATTGCGCGGCCGCGTCGAAGCGCTGGAGCAGCGCCCGGCGGCCAGCGGAGCGGCCCCGACGCCGGCGCCCGCGCCGAGCAACGTCGAGGCCGAAAAGGAAATCGCCGTCCTGACGCGCGAGATCGCGGCCCTTCACACCACGCTCGGCGCCCTCGACCAGGCCGTCGCCACCCAGCGGGACCAGGCCAAGGCGCTGAGCGATGCCGTTGGCGCCCGAAGCAGCGGCGAGCAGAAGGCGATGACGGCGGCGCGGGCCTCGACAGTGATCGGCCTGGCGGCGCGGCTGGCGGGCTCGATCGATGCCGGCGTGCCGTTCGCGGCCGACCTCAATCTTCTGCAGCCGCTGGCACGAGACGATGCCAAGCTCGGCGAGATCCTGGCAGCCCTGCAGCCCTATGCGCAGACCGGTGTCGCCTCACGCGCCGCGCTCGACGCCGAGTTCCCGGCTGTCGCCAAGGCGGCTCTCGCCGAGGACCTGGCCGACGATTCCTACGGCGAACGGCTTTTAGGCAAGCTGCGCGGCCTGGTCTCACTGCGCCGCGTCGGCGACATACCGGGCGACACGACCGAAGCCAAGCTGGCGCGCGCCGAACAGGCCCTGCATGCCGGCGACATCGCCAAGGCGGTCGAGCTGGTGAAGTCGTTGCCGCCGCAGACCAGCATGGCGACGGCTCGATGGCTCGCCAGGGCCGAGGCGCATCTCGCCGCCAAGCGCAGCCTCGACCAGCTCGCCGGCTACGCCGTCAACCTTCTGGGCACGGCGCGCTGACCCATGGCCTGCCCTTCCGCTTCATACTCTTCCGGACCGCGCGCATCCTGCGCGCTCATGATC
>JAEZHS010000682.1 GCA_023436825.1 Pseudomonadota bacterium
CCTCAGGGTGAGGTGGTGGTGGGGTGGGGCATGGGGGTGTTTCATCTGCCGCCTCCCATCAATCGAGCTGCAGGGTCAGCGCCTTCAGATAAGCTGTCTCCGGCAGGCCGGGATGCACCGGGTGATCCAGCGCGGCGCCCGAGCTGCGCAGGATGCGGCCGGTGCGGCCGGCATCGCGCAGGCCGCGGCGGACCTGCTCGGCGAACAACGGCGGATCGACGAGGTGCGAGCAGGAGGCGACGAAGAAGAAGCCGCCCTTGGCCACCAGGGGCGCCGCCAGCCGCACCAGCTTGCGATAGCCCTGCGCACCGGTCTTGAGATCCTTGCGGCTTTTCACGAAGGCGGGCGGATCGCAGATCACCACGTCGAAGCGGGTGCCGCTCGACTTCTCCAGAGCGTCGAACGCCTCGCCCTTCTCGAACGACACGACCTTGTCGACGCCATTGAGAGCCGCCGCATCCTTGGCCGACTCGAGCGCCGGCTGCGAACGGTCGACGCACACCACCGACTTCGCGCCGCGCACTGCCGCCAGCACGCCGAAGCCGCCGGAGTAGCTGTAGACGTCGAGCACGCTCGCATCCTTCGACAGATCGGCCATGAAACGCCGGTTGTCGCGCTGGTCGTAGAACCAGCCGGTCTTCTGGCCGCCCGACAGGTCGGCGACGAACTTCGCGCCGTTCTCGACCAGCTCGATCGCCTGCGACGCATCGCCCTTCACGACCGTCGTGCTGCGCTTCAGCCCTTCGAGCTCGCGCACCGGCGAATCGTTCTTGAGCACGATCGTCCTGGGCGAGAGCTCGGCGTCCAGCGCCTCGAGCAGCACCGGCGTCAGCAACTCCATGCCGGCGGTGTTCACCTGCACGACCAGCGCGTCGCCGAAGCGGTCGATGATCACGCCCGGCAGGCCATCGGCTTCGGCATGGATCACGCGGTAGTAGGGAACGCCGACCAGCCGGTCGCGCAAGGCCGTCGCCTGGGCGAGCCGACGGCCGAGAAACAGGGCATCGACCGTGGCCTCGGGATTGGTCGAGAGCACCCGGGCCGCGATCAGCGAATGCGGATTGAAGGTGACCAGTCCCAGCGCCTCGCCGCCCGGCGCGCGCAGGGTGGCAAGCGAGCCCGGCGGGATCGCCTTGGCGTCGGCGTCCATCAGGATCTCGTTGGAGAATACCCATGGGTGTCCGGCGCGCACGCGACGGTCCTCGCCGGCCCGCAGGATCACGCTGGGCAACTTCTTCTGTGCCAAAAGACCTACTCTCCTATAGCGACGCCGTCGCGGCGCGGGTCGGCGCCGCCCTGCCAGCCGTCGCCGGTTCGGCGCACCCCGGTCAGGCCGCCATCGTGCCGGCGGACTTGTACTTCATCGCCCAGCGCGCGCAAGGCGTCCGCCTGCCCCGCGATGGGCGTGCCGGCCTCGAGCTCGGTGGCGCCGTTCCTGTTGATGAGGCGCGGCTGGGCGATGGCCTCCTGCATGGACATGTTCCAGTCCAAGAGGCCGATCGCGGCCTGCAGGGTGTCGCCGATGATGCGCGACCCGCCAGCCGAGCCCAAGGCGGCAAGGAGCTTGCGGTCACGGTCGAGGATGAAGGTCGGCGACATCGACGAGCGCGGCCGCTTGCCGGGCTCGATCCGGTTGGCGACCGGCTTGCCCTCGACCTCGGGCACCGCCGAGAAATCGGTGAGCTCGTTGTTCAGCAGGAAGCCCTTCACCATGATGTGCGAGCCGAACGGCGCCTCGATGGTGGTGGTGAAGCTGACCGCATTGCCCCAGCGATCGACGATGGTCATGTGGCTGGTGCCGCGCTCGACATAGCCCGGCGGCACGCCGGGGCCGACGACACCCATGCTGCGGTCGGGCGAGATCAGCGTGCGCCGCTCGGCGAGATAGGCCGGCGACAGCAACCCGGCCACGGGCACCTGGACGAACGCGGGATCGGCGACGTAACGGTTGCGGTCGGCGAAGGCAAGACGGCTCGCCTCCGCGATGAGATGCAGGACGCGCAGGCTATCGGGCTTGTCTTTCCATAGCGCGAACGGCTCGAGCAGGCCCAGCACCTGCAGGATGGCGATGCCGCCCGACGAGGGCGGCGGCATGCCGCAGACGATCCACACGCGATAGGGACCGCATACCGGCTCGCGCTTGATCGGCTTGTAGCCGGCGAGGTCGGCCAGCGACAGCGTGCCCGGCCGCGCGTGCTTGTGGACCCGCTCGACCATCTCGCGCGCGATGTCGCCTTCATAGAAGGCGCGCGGGCCTTGCTCGGCGATCAGTTGCATGGTGTCGGCGAGGGCCGGGTTGGTGATCCGCTCACCCTGTTTCTTGGGCGACCCGTCGGCATTGAAGTAGACCGCGCGGATGTCGGGATCGTCGGTTGGCATACGCTGCAGCCAGCCCGCCAGCCGCGGCGGCGTCGCGAAGCCGTCGCGCGCCTTGTCGATCGCCGGCTGGAACAGCGTCGCCCACGGCAGCTTGCCGTGCTCCTTGTGCGCCAGCTCCAGCATGGCGACCGCGCCGGGCACGCCGACCGAGATGCCGGAGACCACGGCCGCCAGCATGCCGATCGGCTTGCCGTCCGCTCCCAGGAACATGGTGGGCGAAGCGCCGGCCGGGGCCGTCTCGCGGCCGTCATAGGCCGTGATCGCCCCCGTCGCGCCGTCGTAGTGCAGCAGGAAGCCGCCGCCGCCGATGCCCGAGGCCTGCGGCTCGACGACGCCTAAAACCATCTGGACGGCGATCGCGGCGTCGACCGCGGAGCCGCCGCGGCGCAGCACGTCCAGCCCCGCCTCGACGGCCATGGGATTGGCCGCCGCCACCATCGCCTGCGGCGCCGCGTGGACTGCCGGACCGAACCCAAGCAGCGCCAGCGCGACGACGAGCAGACGGCGCAGGATCATGCTCGGCGCGCCACGATGAACAGACGGCGGAAGGGAAACAGCGTGATGCCGTCTGGACGCGTCGGATAGGCCTCGGCCAGGAGCCTGGCATAGGTCTCGTAGAAGGCTGCGCCCTCCTCCTTGGTCAGCGCCTCCATGTACGGCCTGAGCCCGGTGCCGGCCGTATATTGCGCCACCGGATCCTTGCCGGTCAGCGCCTGCTGATAGATCGATTCCCAGACTTCGAGGTCCGAGCAGAGCGGCTTCAGCACGTCGTAGTAGCGCGCCGGCTCCCACACCGATCGGATGCCGCCGACCTTTGCGAGCTTGTCGCGCCAGGGCCCCATCGTCGCCGCCTGCTTCATCAGCGCGTGCGAGGGCGCCTCGTGGTTGCGTGGCATCTGGATCGCAAGCTGGCCGCCCGATGGCAGCAGCTTGAGCAGGCCGGGAAAGTAGTCGATGTGGCGCTCCACCCACTGATAGGCGGCGTTGCTGTAGAGGATCGCAGGCGGCACGTCCGGCTTGAACTGCGTGAGATCTCCCCTGGTGAAGCTGACGCGCGGATCGGTGGTCTGGCTGCGCGCCTTGGCGAGCATCTCCTCTGACGAATCGACGCCGATGACAGGCGGTCCGGGAAACCGCTCCGCCAGGATGCGGGAAACGTTGCCCGCGCCGCAGCCGAGGTCATAGATCGCGTGCCCGGGACGCGCGGCATTGGCGGGATCGAGCCGGCCCATCAGGTCGAGCGCGGGCCTGAGGCGGGCATCGACGAACTTCAGATAGAGATTGGCGTCCCATATCGGAGCCTTGAGGGTCGGGGCCTTCACGGTCGGCGCACTCACGTCACTTCTCCTCGAAAGCGGCATCGACAGGCACACGATACGACGTCGCGATCTTGTTGCCCTTCAGCGCCGCCAGCACGACGGCCATGAATTCCTCGTGCATCTCGTCGGTCATGCCCTTGGCGCGCGCCATGGTGCCATGCGAGGCGATGCAATAGTCGCACTGATTGGCGATGCTGACCGCGAGATAAACTAATTCCTTGGTGAGCGGATCGAGCTTGCCCGGCGCGAAGGCCGCTTTCATTTCCTCTGCAAAGCGCTCCATAACCGCGGGATGCTTCGCCAGCGCCTTCCAGACGTTATTGATGTCGGCAGGATCGATGGTGCGGCGCTTGGCGATGTCCTCGACGACGGCCTTCGCGCGCGGGTTCATGTCCTTGTACTCGGTCAGCTTCGGCATGGAACGCTCCCAACAAGTAAATAACCTAGGTTATCTACAATGACAATACCCGGGTAATTCTTTCGCACCGTAAGGGGGCCCTGACCCACAATGAATTGTGGCTTCGTCGAGCGCGATACCGACGAGTGCAGTCACTGCCTGCATCGCCCCGTCAATCGACGGCCATGTTGTCGAGCAGCCGCACCGAGCCCAGGCGGGCGACGGCGAGGACCCGGCGCGAACGGCCGTCGACCGGCGCATCCAGCGTTTCCGCGTCACGCAGCGCGAGATAGTCGACGGCATCGAAGCCCGCCTGGAGCAACCTGGCGCTGCCTTCCTCGACACCCATCGAGCCGCGGGCGATTTCGCTCAGCACCTCGTTCAACCGGCGCCCAACAGCGAGTTGATCGGGCGTCAGATAGGCATTGCGCGACGACAGGGCGAGGCCGTGATCATCGCGCACCGTCGGCACCGGCAGGATGCGGCAGGGAATGTCGAGATCGCGGGCCATGCGCCGGATCACCAGCAACTGCTGATAGTCCTTCTCGCCGAAGGCCGCGATGTCAGGCGAAACCTGGATCAAGAGTTTTGCCACCACGGTCGCGACGCCGGCGAAATGCCCCGGCCGGAACGTCGCCTCGAGGTCGGCGACGATCGTGCCCGAGGGAACGACCGTCGTGGCGAAACCGTCGGGATAGATTTCCCCGACCGTCGGCAGGTAGGCGAGGTCGGCGCCGACCTCCCTGAGTCGTTCGAGGTCGAGCGCTTCCTGGCGAGGATACTTGCTGAGGTCCTCGTTGGGGCCGAACTGGGTCGGGTTGACGAAGATGCTGACCACGACATGGTCCGCCCCCGCCCGGCGGGTCGCCTCCACCAAGGAGAGATGGCCCGCATGAAGGGCGCCCATGGTCGGCACCAGGCCGACGGCCTTGCCGGCAGCACGCCAGCCGGCAACGACCCGGCGCATGTCCGCGACGCGCCGCGAAGTCTGGAGGCTCATGACGCACGCTACTCCTTGAAGACTTGCTCCAGTCCGGTTACGCGGCGCGCCGGGCGCCTCAGTACATATGCTGGCCGCCGTTGATCGACAGCGTCGAGCCGGTGATGAAGCCGGCATCGTCGGCGACCAGGAACATCACACCGCGCGCGATCTCGTCGGCCTTGCCGAGTCGTCCGACCGGGATCTTGGCGACGATCTTCTCGAGCACGTTGGCCGGCACGGCCGCCACCATGTCGGTCTCGGTGTAGCCCGGTGCGATGGCGTTGACGGTGATGCCCTTCGACGCGCCTTCCTGCGCCAGCGCCTTGGTGAAGCCGTGGATGCCCGACTTGGCGGCGGCGTAGTTGACCTGGCCGTACTGGCCGCCCTGGCCGTTGATCGAGCCGATGTTGACGATGCGGCCGAAGCCGCGCGTGTTCATGCCTTCCCACACCGCCTTCGACATGTTGAAGCAGGAGCCGAGGTTGGTGTCGATCACCTGGTCCCACATGTCGCGCGTGAGCTTGCGCATGGTCGAATCGCGGGTGATGCCGGCGTTGTTGACCAGCACGTCGACCGGGCCGAGATCCTTCTCGATCTGGGCGATCACCGTCTGGCAGGCCGCGAAGTCACCGACGTCGAACTTGTAGACGTGGATGCCGGTCTCGGCCTTGAACTTCTGCGCGGCAGCATCGTTGCCGGCGTAGGTGGCGGCCACCTTGTAGCCCTTGTCCTTCAGCATGCGCGAAACGGCGGCGCCGATTCCACGGGTTCCACCTGTCACGACAGCTACACGTTCGGCCATTGAGTCCTCCCTAGCGTTACCGCAGGCCCACTCTAGCGCGTTCTGCGACAGAGGGAATTACCGGGCGTTGCCGGATAACGACGCACGACCAGCCGGTCATAGAACGGCAATCATGAAGCCCTTCACTGCCCTGCTCGGCGCCGCCGCCGGGACCCACGCCGCCGACCAACTGGCGCTCGCCACCCTGCCGCTCACGGCCACCCTCGTGCTCGGCGCCGGACCCGACATCCTCGGCCTGCTGGTCGCCGCCCAAAGTGCAGCCTGGCTACTGGTCACCCTGCCGGCCGGCGCCTGGGCCGACCGCATGCCGCGGCGCACGCTGCTGATCGTCGGCCTGGCGCTGGGGCTCGCGGCGTCGGTCGTCGCCGTGATCGCGGCGGGGGGGCGCCGCGCCCCCCCCGGCGGGCCAGCCCCCCA
>JAEZHS010000695.1 GCA_023436825.1 Pseudomonadota bacterium
CGCGCGGTCCGGAAGAGCATGAACATGAGCGGGCCTGAAGGCCCGCGGTCCGGCAAGACTAATGTCGCTTCTCTCTTGGGAACCAATAGCCGCGCCAGGCCGACTTCAGGCGCTCCCGGATCGGCACCGGGCCCTCGGGGCGGTAGAAGCTGGCCGAGTCCGCCTCGAAGGTCGCCATGTACTCGCGATAGGTCAGCGGTCGGCTGCGCTGGCTCTGCGTCTGGCCGGCCAGGAGGTCGAGGCCGGCGTCGATGTCGAACAGCGAGGCGAACTCGGCGCGGCGCGCGAGCACGAGCTCGGCGGCAGCGTCCGGCACCTGCCATGCCGAAAGGATCGCCGCGAGCTTGGCGAGTTTCTCGACGCTCAGCGCAGGATCGGCCGTCGCCAGCACATCACGCGCATAGTACGCCTCACCCTGGAACGGCCGGCCCGACACGGTCTCGGCCGGGGTCGGCCAAATGTAGCGGGCGGGCAGGGCGCGGACTGAGAAATTGCGCACGTCGAGGCGAAAGAGATCGAAGCCGTGCGCGCGCATGAAGCGGTCGGTGTTGTGGAAGCTGTGCTCTTCGGGATCTCCCGCGCCGACGAAGTTGACCTCGAGTTGCACCGCGACCACTCGCAGCGGATCGAAGCGGCCGGTGAACGATTGCAGGATGTCGAAGTCCGCGCCGTCGACATCGAGCTTGATGTAGTCGAGATCGCTCCAACCGCGCTCGGCCAGCAGGTCGGGCGGGACGACGGGTTTCGCCGGATCGGCGAGTCCCGTCATCTCCCAGGCATTGTGACGCAACTGCTCCTCGGTCGAGGCCTGCTTCAGGCGGGCATCGCGGATCTCGCGCGTGCGCATGAAGCTCATGCGATCGCGCATCTTCATGATCAGCGGCGCCGCCGGCCCGGCCGAAAGGTCGATCGGCTTGTCGGCCGATCGTGCCGCGAATGCCGCGACATAGGAGACGTCAGGGTTGTGCTCCAGTCCGGCCAGGCGCTTGCACTCGGTGACGCTGGCATCGATGCCCAGCGCCTGCAGCCTGGGCTCGAAGGCCCGCCACAAGGGATCGAGGCCGCCCGAGCAACCGATGTCGAGCAGCCTGAACTTCTCGGTCTTGAGACTTTCGGCGATGAGCGCCGCAAACGACGATGCCATTCCGGCAGATTACACGGTCGCCACCGGCGTTGCAGGTGATCCGACCGCGCCCGGCAGCCGCAGCGGCGGCGCGGTCAGCAGGAAGCGCGAGCGCTTCCTGTCGCGTAGCCACAGCGCCAGGTCCTTCAGCCACCAGATCTCGCCGAGATTGAGCCCGAGCTTGAACAGGCAGTGATTGTGGATGGGCAACGACGGATGCTCGGCGTTCTCCGGCCCGGGCAGGGCGGGGACGGCCTCGACGCCGTAATTGTCGGCGATCAGCGCCGAGATCCCGCTGTCGGTGATCCATTGCAGCAGGCGCTTGTCGCGGCCGTCGAGCACGGAGCACATCGCATGGACGCGCACCGGATCGACCTTCTTGTCCATCTTGACGATCTCGTCGGTGAAGCCGGTGTAGAGCAGCAGCATGTCGCCGGGCTCGACCACGACCTTGTCGGCCTCCAGCACTTTGCGGAAGTCGTCGTAGTTCACGTACTTGTGGTCGCGCCCGAAGTGCTTCTCGAGGTCGACCATGACGGCGCGGCCCTGGATCGCCTTGGCCGCCATGTTCTCGACGCCGAGCTTGTGGGCGTAGCTGAGATGGCCGCAGCCGTCGCGGCCGGCGTCGGGCTGCGGGCCGATCACGTCGATGCCCGCCTTGAAGCCGTTGTAGTAGTGCGGCTCGGGCACGCCGTCGCCATCGGCATCGAAGAAGCCGCCGACATGGGCCAGCGTGTCCCACTGCGTGGAGTACTGCAGCGTCAGGATCACGCGATCGTCGCTCGCCACGTCGACGAACAATGGGTTGATGGTCCTGGTGTGGAAGTTGAAGCGCCAGCCGTTCTCGTCGCCGGTCGGCGACAGCACCGGGGGCAGGCGGCGCGGGTTCAGCACGTTGCCGCCCGGCAGGTCGAGCGGCAGGCTGAGGCAGAACGACAGGCCTTCCTTCACTTCGGCGATGCCCTGGAGCACTTTTGCAGCCGTGATGAGGTTCAGCCGGCCGAGCTGGTCGTCGTCGCCCCAATCGCCCCAGGTCGAGCCTTCGGGGCGGTGCTTCCAGCGTTTCATTGCGATCTCCCTTCGGTGCGCGGGGAGACTATACGCGGGCCGCGTCCTCATGCACGCATGGCTCCTGCGCGGAATTCCGCAAACGAAAGCAGCCCGGATCGACTATCATCCGCCGCCATGTCCGCTGCTGCCGTATCCGCGTCCCGAGATGTTCGCGTAATAAGCCTGATCGGCGTCGCTCACGGCGCCAGCCACTTCTATCAGCTGGCCTTCGCCACGATGCTGCTGATCGTGCGCCAAGAAGCGGGCTTGAGCTTCACCGAGGTCGGCCTGCTGACCGGCATCTTTTACGGCGTGTCGGGCGTCACCCAGACCATGGCGGGCTTTGCCGTCGACCGCTTCGGCGCGCGACCGATCCTGGCCGGCGGCCTGTTCACCGTAGGCATTGCTCTGGCGCTGATATCGGTCGCGCACTCCTTCGTCGGCTTCGCCGCCATTGCCGTGATCGCGGGCGCCGGCAACTCGGTGTTCCATCCGGCCGACTTCGCGCTGCTCAACGCCTCAGTAAACCCGGGCCGGCTTGGCCGCGCCTACAGCATCCATGGCGTGGGCGGCTCGCTCGGCTGGGCCGCGGCGCCGGTGATGTTCTTCCTCGACAGCATGTTCGGATGGGTCGGCGCGGCGATGATCGGCGCCATACCCGGCGTGCTCTTGTCGGTGCTGGTGCTCACCCATCGTGAGCAGCTCGTCGACCATCGAGTCAAGGATCGGGCGGCGACCCATCATCACGCCGGCAAACCCATGATCGCGCTGTTCATGCAGCCGGCGATCCTGCTGTGCATGGTTTACTTCGCGTTGATCGCGGCCAACACCGTCGGCATCCAGCAGTTCGCCGTGCCGGCCTGGGCGAGCATGTTCGGCGTCAGCGAGAACTACGCGGCGCTCTGCTTGATCGTGTTCATCGTCGGTTCCGCCAGTGGCGTGCTGGTGGGCGGCCTGTTCGCCGACCGCGTGCGGCGGCATGACCGTGTGGCGATCTGGGGGCTGCTGATTGCCGGGGCGCTCACCGTGCCGATCGCCACTCAGGCGGTGCCGCCGGCGCTGTTGCTGCCCTTGCTGGCGCTCGCCGGTGCTGCGGGCGGCGTGACCGGCCCGTCGCGTGACATGATCGTGCGTGGCGCCACGCCGCCCGGCGCTTCGGGCAAGGTCTTCGGCTTCGTCTATTCGGGCCTCGACGTAGGCTCGTTCTCGGCGCCACCGGTGTTCGGCTTCCTGATGGGCGCGGGCATGCCGGCCATGATCTTCTGGATCGCCGTCGGCCTCTACGTGATCAACGCCTGCTTGGTGATGGCGATCCGGCAGAACACCGCAGTGAGGGCGGCGCCTCTTCCCACCGCTGCGGAGTAGGGCACGGCCGAAGTGACATCGCCTGTGCGGCACGCGCTGTGCGTCACGCCGCTTCGTACGCCTCCTGCGCTTCGAGCCATTCATGTTCGGCATGGGCGATCTCGCGCTCCAGCCGGACCTTCTCGCGCTGTAGGTCGGCGACGTTGATCGACGCGTCGCTGTAGGTCGCGGGATCGGCGAGCCTAGCTTCGATCTCGCCGCGCTGCTTGTTGAGCTTGGCGATGCTCTTCTCCAGCGCTTCGAGCGCGCGCTTGAGCGGGGCGCGTTTGGCCCGCTGATCGGCCGACTGCTTGCGCTGCTCCTTCTTGGGGGCCGCCGGTGGTGCGGCCACCGCCGGCTCGTCGCGCTTGGCCCTGCCGCTGCCGCCGCCGCGCTCGCGCAGGAGCATCGACTGGTAGTCGTCGATGTCGCCCTCGAACGGCGTGATCTTGCCGCCGCCGACTAGCCACAGCTGGTCAGCGACCATCTTCACCAGATGCGTGTCGTGGCTCACCAGCACGACGGCGCCGTCGAAGTCGTTGATGGCGTCGACCAGCGAGGCGCGCGCATCCATGTCGAGATGGTTGGTCGGCTCGTCGAGCAGCAGCAGGTGAGGGGCATTGCGCGTCGCGAGAGACAGCAGCAGCCGCGTCTTCTCGCCACCCGACAGCAGGCCGACCTTGAGGTCGGCGCGCTCGCGGCCGAAGCCGAAGCGGCCGAGCTGGGCACGCACCTTGGTCTCGCCGGCGCCCGCGCCCAAGGCACTGCTCATGTGCTGGAACGGTGTCGCCTGGTAGTCGAGGCTCTCCTCCTGGTCCTGCGAGAAGTAGCCGACTCGCAGCTTCGATGTGCGCCTGATCCTGCCCTCGCGCGGCTGCAGGCGGTCCGACAAGAGGCGGATGAAGGTCGACTTGCCGTTGCCGTTCTGGCCGAGCAGCGCGATGCGATCGTCCATGTCCAGCCGCAGGTCGAGCTTGCGCAGCACCGGCGGGCCGTCGCCGTAACCGACCGACACTTCGTCCAGCGTCTCGATCGGCGAGGCGAGCTGGTCGGGCGGCGGGAAGTTGAACGAAATCTTTTCCTCGACCGGCGGCGCGACGAGCGGGCCGAGCTTCTCGATCATCTTGAGCCGCGACTGCGCCTGGCGAGCCTTGCTCGCCTTGGCGCGGAAGCGGTCGACGAAGGCTTGCATGTGCTTGCGCTGGGTGGCGATCCTCGCCTGCTGCGCAGCGTCGTTCTCCAACCGCTCTGCTCTGGTGCGCTCGAAGCGGTCGTAATTGCCGTGATAGGTGACGAGCTTCTGCTGGTCGATGTGCACGATGTGGTCGCACACGTCGTTCAGGAGATCGCGGTCGTGGCTGACCATCAGCAGCGTGTGGCGGAACCGCTTCAGGTGCTCGGTCAGCCAGAGCTGGGCCTCGAGGTCGAGATGGTTCGACGGCTCGTCGAGGATCAGCAGGTCGGGATTGCTGAACAGCGTGCCGGCGAGCGCCACGCGCATGCGCCAGCCACCGGAGAATTCGCCGCAGGGCCGCGCCTGCGCTGCATTGTCGAAACCGAGGCCGTTCAGGATCGAGGCAGCCCGCGCCGGAGCCGAGGCCGCGCCGATCTCATCGAGCCGGGCATGGATCTCGGCCAGCCGCAGGCCATCGTGGCAAGTCTCGTCCTCGGCCAGCAGGGCGGTGCGCTCGACGTCGGCGGCCAGCACGGCGTCGAGGACCGTGATGTCGCCGCCTGGCGGATCCTGCGGCACGGAGCCGACGCGGGTGCGGCCGGTCATGTTGATGTTGCCGCCGTCGGCCTCGATCGCGCCCTGGATCAGGCGCAGCAGCGTCGATTTGCCCGCGCCATTGCGGCCGACAAGGCCGACCTTCCAGCCGTCGGAAATGGCCGCCGAGGCGCGGTCGAACAGGACGCGCTCGCCGTGGCGGAAGGAGAGGTCGTTGACGTGCAACATGGGGCCGCGGCGTTTAGCACGCGGGGCGCGGGCATCCAACCGGCTTGCCGGGCCAAAACCCGGCGTTTATAAGGCGCGCCCACGCGCAGAAAGCACGCAAGGAAGAGGGATTTATGGCCGTCGAACGCACTTTCTCGATCATCAAGCCGGACGCGACCCGCCGGAACCTGACCGGCAAGATCAACGCCCGGTTCGAGGAGAAGGGCCTGCGCATCGTCGCCCAGAAGCGGATCTGGATGACCCGCACGCAAGCCGAGCAGTTCTACGGCGTGCACAAGGAGCGCCCGTTCTTCAACGATCTTTGCAAATTCATGACGTCCGGCCCGGTCGTCGTTCAGGTTCTGGAGGGCGAGGGCGCGATCGCCAAGAACCGTGAGATAATGGGCGCCACCAACCCGGCCAACGCCGCGGCCGGCACGATCCGCAAGGACTTCGCCGAATCGATCGAGGCCAACTCGGTGCACGGCTCGGATTCGCCCGAGAATGCGGCGATCGAGATCGCCTATTTCTTCGCCGGCGCCGAGATCGTCGGCTGAGGCATCTCCATGCTCCTCGCCCTCCGGTCTCATGCTCCTCTCCCCTTGGGGGAGAGGCTGGGTGAGGGG
>JAEZHS010000778.1 GCA_023436825.1 Pseudomonadota bacterium
GTACCCGGAATGGCGGCGAGCCGGCGGCGCGGTCCGGTCAGCGTCGGCAGCGCGGCCAGCAGGCCTTGCGTGTAGGGATGGCGCGCGGAACCGAACAGGTCCTGGCTCATCGCTTCCTCGACCAGGCGGCCGGCATACATGACGGCGACGCGGTTGACGTTCTCGGCGACCACGCCGAGATCGTGGCTGATCAGCACCATCGCCATCTCGGTGTCACGGCGGATGCTGCCCAGCAACGCCAGGATCTGCGCCTGGATGGTCGCGTCGAGCGCCGTCGTCGGCTCGTCGGCGACCAGGAGGTCAGGCTCGCCGGCCAGCGCCATGGCGATCATGACGCGCTGGTTCAGCCCTCCCGAAAGCTGGTGCGGATAATCGCCGAGCCGCCGCTTGGCGTCGGCGATGCCGACCTGGTCGAGCAGGCGCAACGCGGCCGCCTGCGCCGCTGCGCCGTCGAGGCCACAATGCAGCTTCAATGCCTCGACGAGCTGCCAGCCGATGCGATGCACCGGGTTGAGACAGCTCGAGGGGTCCTGGAAGATCATGGCGATGCGCTTACCGCGGACGCTCTCCAGCACCTTAGGCGCGACCCCGATCAGCTGCTGCTTGCCGATGCGCACCGAGCCGCGGACGCGGGCGCGCGCCGGCAGCAAACCGAGGGCCGCCAGCCAGGTCACGCTCTTGCCCGAGCCCGATTCGCCCACGATGCCCAGCGCCTCGCCCGGCGCGATCGCGAGATCGACGCCGTCGACCGCGCGCGAGCTGCGGCCCTCCTTCTCGAAGTCGACCGTCAGACCCGCGATCTCGACCAGCGGAGCGGTCATCGCGCGCTCAATTGGTGGCGAAGTTGACGGAGCGGAACTCCATCGCGAAGGACGGCGAGGCCTTCCATCGGATGTCCTTGCGCTTGGCGGTGAAGGTCGCGTTCTGGTGCAGCACCGTGTAGGCGGGGTCCTCGCGCTCGCAGATCTCGAGCATGCGCTTGAACATCGCCTGGCGCTTGGCCATGTCGGTCTCGACCTCGAGGGCGGCGGAGAGCTTGTTCATCTCCTCGTTGGTCCACTCGCCGACCTGCTGCTGCTGACCCTGCGGCCCGTGCTGCGCCACGATCGAGGAGATCGGGTCGTTGAAGCCCGCGCTGTTGGACCAGTCGCGCACCGCGCGCGGGCTGTTGGTCTCGAAGATCTGCTGCCAGTTCTCCTTCATCTCGATCGGCACGTTGAGCCCGACCTGGCGCCACATCTCGACCAGCACCTGCGCCGTCGCGACCTGGTTGGTGTAGTAGTTGTTGAGCAGGCGATAGGGGATGGGCTCGCCCTTGTAGCCCGCCTCCTTCAGGAGCTGCTTGGCCTTCGCCGGATCGAAGGCCGGCACCGTCCAGTTGTCGACGAACATCGGGCCGTAGAACTCCCACTGCAGGCCGGCCGGCACGCGCGTGCGGCCCGACCACAGCGCCTCGACGATGGCCTGGCGGTCGATCGCATGGGTGAAGGCCTGGCGAATGCGCGGATCGGCGAGTCGCGGATGGTTCTTGTCGAACACCGTCAGGCGATGGTTGACGATGGTGCTGCCTAGAACCTCGAACTTGGGGTTCTTCTCGATGCCCGGGATCTGGTCGGGCGGCACGTCGCAGATGAAGTCGAACTGGCCGGCCAGCAGGCCGTTGATGCGGGTCGCGACCTCCGGCACCACGACCATGCGCACGCTCTTGAGCGGCGGGCGGCCACCCCAGTAGTCGTCATGCGCGTCCATCATCAGCGACTGGTCGGGCACGAATTCGCGCACCTTGTAGGGGCCGGTGGCGACCGGAGCGCGCGACCAGTCCATCCAGGACTTGGCCTCCTCGAAGGCGCGACGGGAGACGATGTCGCTGCCCATGCGGCCGAGGCGTCCTTCCAGGGTGACGTCGGGGGTGCGGTTGGTGAAGCGCACGGTGTACTTGTCGATCGCCTCGACCTTCTCCAGCGCCGGCAACAGGCGCTTGGCGACCGCCGGAACCTCGGGCGGCAGCGCCTTGCCCTGCACCGAATCGCGGATCAGGACCGAGGTGAACAGCGTCTTGTTGGAGGTGATGTCGTAGTCCGGCCCAAACATGCGCTCGCGGCTGAAGGTGAAGACCACGTCGTCGGCGGTCAGCTCGTCGCCGTTATGGAACTTCACGCCCTTGCGCAGGGTGAATTCGACGGTGCGATCGTCGAGCCGCTTCCAGCTCTCGGCCACGCCCGGCACCGATTCGAGCTTGCCGAGCAGGTTCTGCATGATCAGCGGCTCGAACAGGAAGGAGAAGACGCGCTGGCCGACGTTCGACTGCTCGCGCAGCGGCTCGAGCGAGGCCGAATTGGCGATCTGCTGCACGGCGATGGTGATGCTGGGGCGCTGGTCGGCCTGGCCGATGGCGATGCGTGGCAGGCCGAAACTGGCGGCGGCGAGGCCTGTGGTGGCGATCAGACGGCGGCGGCGCAGGAACATGGCGCGAACTCCCTGAATTGAGGGCGGCACGCTATTCCAGCTGCATGACCGATCGGTTTCGGTCTTGTGACGCTTCGTTTGTGCAGTGCGGCAGATATCCCCGCCCCGTCATCCCGAGCGGAGCCGCCCGAGGGCGGCGCAGTCGAAGGACCTACTCTTGTCGATGCATCAGCAAGAAAAGGTACCTCCGCTGCGCCGCCCGACCCACGGC
>JAEZHS010000786.1 GCA_023436825.1 Pseudomonadota bacterium
AGCTGGAAGCTCGCGGTCCGGCAGACATGAAACGCGACATATCCTAAAACCTCACGCGGAACGCTTTTAGCCTGCGCAGCACCGGTGAATCGGCCTCGGGGGGAATCTCCGCCTGGCCGGTGACCCAGTCGAAGATCTGGTTGTCGCCGACCGCCAGCAGGCGCTCGTACTGATCGAGCTCGTCGGCGGCGAACTCGGCGATATGGGCGCGCGCGAACTGGCCAAGGAGAATGTCGTTCTCCTTGTTGCCACGGTAGACGCTGCGATAGAGCAAACGCTTACGCCGCGTCTCGAGATCCAGCTCGCGCGTCATGTTTTCCCCAGAAGGCGGCGTAGCATATAGGTGGCGGCGATGATGAAGTCACGCGGCCAAAAAGCCCGGAAGCCATGCGTCCCCAGAGCCTGACTCCCCTGTTCGCCCAGACCACGTCGCTGCCCGGCATCGGGCCGCGGCTGGGCAAGCTCGTGGAGAAACTTGCAGGCCCGCTGGTGGTCGACCTCCTGTGGCACCTGCCCTTCGCCGTGGTCGACCGGCGCAACGCGCCCCAGGTCGCGCGCGCCAAGGCAGGCGACGTTGCCACCATCACCGTCACCGTCGACGAGCACTTGGTGCCGCGCAATCCGCGCCAGCCCTACCGCGTATGGTGCAGCGACGAGACCGGCCGGCTCTGTCTCACCTACTTCAACGGCCGCGAGGACTACCTGAAGAAGCTCCTGCCGCCGGGCGAGGTGCGCGTGGTCAGCGGCAAGGTCGACGTCTACCAGGGCGAGGTGCAGATGACGCACCCCGATCACGTCGTGCCGCTCGACCAGCGCGACCAGATCCTGCGCGTCGAGCCGGTCTACGGACTGACCGCGGGCCTCACCCAGCGGCCCGTGCAGAAGGCTATCGCCGCCGCCGTCGAACGCGCGCCCGAACTGCCCGAATGGCAGGACGAAGCCTTCCGCAAACGCAACAAGTGGGACGGCTGGCACACCGCCCTGGCTCGCGCCCATGCGCCCGAGGAGCAGACCGATCTCTCGCCGATGCATCCGACGCGTGCCCGCCTCGCCTTCGACGAGCTTCTGGCGAGCCAGCTTGCCATCGCCCTGGTGCGCCATCACAACCGCACCGTCGCGGGCCACGCCACCAAGGGCAACGGTCGGCTACGCGCCAAGGTGCTGCAAAGCCTGCCCTTCGAGCTGACGTCGAGCCAGAACGCAGCGATCGCCGAGATCGAGGCCGACCTCGCCAAGCCCGAGCGCATGATCCGCCTGCTGCAGGGCGACGTCGGCAGCGGCAAGACACTGGTCGCCCTGCTCGCCATGCTGATCGGCGTCGAGGCCGGCGCCCAGGCCGCGCTGATGGCGCCGACCGAAATCCTGGCCCGCCAGCATCACGCCACCATCGCCCCGCTCGCCGAGGCGGCAGGCGTGCGGCTTGCGCTGCTGACAGGCCGCGACGGCCAGAAGCAGAAGAAGGAAACGCTGCAGGGGCTCGCCGACGGTTCCATCCACCTCGTCGTCGGCACGCACGCGCTGGTGCAGGAGGAGGTCGAGTTCGCCGACCTTGCGCTGGCCGTCGTCGACGAGCAGCACCGCTTCGGCGTTCATCAACGCATGGCCTTGTCGTCGAAGGGCCACGCCGTCGACCTGCTGGTGATGACCGCCACACCCATCCCGCGCACGCTGATGCTGGCGGCTTACGGTGATCTCGACGTCTCCAAGCTCACCGAGAAGCCGGCCGGCCGCCAGCCGATCGACACGCGCACCATTCCGCTGGAGCGCGTCGGCGAGGTCGCCGACGCCGTCGGCCGGCAGACCGCGGGCGGCGGGCGCGTCTACTGGGTATGTCCGCTGATCGAGGAATCGGAGGAAGTCGACCTCGCCAACGCCGAGGAGCGCTTTCGACTGTTGAGCGCGCGCTTCCCCGGCAAGGTCGGCCTGGTCCATGGCCGTCTGAAGGGCGCCGAGCGCGAGGCGACCATGGCCGCCTTCGCCGACGGACGATTGTCGATCCTGGTCGCGACCACGGTGATCGAGGTCGGCGTCGACGTGCCGGCCGCCACCGTGATGGTGATCGAGCACGCCGAGCGCTTCGGCCTTGCCCAGCTCCACCAGTTGCGCGGCCGCGTCGGGCGCGGCGCCGCCAAGTCGACCTGCCTGCTGCTCTACGCCCAGCCGCTGGGGGAGACTGCCAAGGCGCGGCTCGCCATCATGCGCGAGACCGAGGACGGGTTCCGCATCGCCGAGGAAGACCTGCGGCTGCGCGGCGCCGGCGAGCTTCTGGGCACCCGGCAGAGCGGCCTGCCCGACATGCGCCTGGCCGACCTCGCGGCGCAGGCCGAGTTGCTGCAGGCCGCCCGCGACGATGCGCGGCTGGTGATCGAGCGCGACCCCGACCTGCAGTCCGACCGCGGTGCGGCGCTGCGCGCCCTGCTCTACCTGTTCCGGCGCGACGATGCGGTGAGGACGTTGCGCGCCGGTTGAGGAGTCGAGACCCGAGAGCCCTGTGCAAGCTGTCCGCGGCTCCGGCGGCGCCTGTTCTCGGCTCGCTTCCTCGGTCGCGTCGAGCGCATCCCACCAATTCTCACCATCAGGTGGATCGTCGGACGGCGCCCGGGGGCGGTCACTCCAGTCCTGGCGCCGGCGGTTGCGCAGCCAGAAGATGCAGGCGCGGATGTCGGGCGGATGATGCACGGTCTTGGTGAGTGTCCTCTCCTCGCCGCGCCACAGCACGGTGCGCTGGACCTGGCTGTCATAGCCGACCGCGCGCTGGTAGCGGCCTCGCGCCACCCGGGAGTCGGCCACCGCCCTGCCCTCGAGCACGGCGGCGGCGAACTCGGGAATGCGCGCGATCCAGTTGTCGACGGTGCGCGGCGCCACATCGAAGAAGCCGGCGAGCTCCTCGTTGGTCGCGCCGAGCAGGCAGTAGTTGGAGGCCAGCTCGCAGAATTCGGGGCGGTAGCTGGTGGGACGGCCGATGGCGTTCATGCAGCGAATATAACCTCGGTGATTTTAACCGTCAAGCACTATCGTTATTTTTTCAATCCGGGAGTTTTTGCGTGCCATAGGGGGCTCAATATGATCGCCGGTGCCAGCAGTGCCAGCACGGAGAGGTCGGCTGCGAGCTGACGTCACGTCGAACGGTCCTTGTCTGCGGTCGCCTTGTCCGTTTCAATGCTCGAGCAGGTGCGGTCTGACCGCACCCCCGGCACTGCTCGCCAGTACGGCCGAGGTGATGGAATGAGGAACGGGCATTTGCGACGTCATCGCGCAAACCCGGCGCGGTGACGACGACGTGGTTGACCGCGATCATCCTCCAGTGGAACGCGACGGGTCGGTCGCCGGGCCTCGCGTTGGCGCCCGGCTCGGCGAGCCGGACCGGGCCTCCCTTGCGGACAGCAAGGCAAGAGCGACGCCGAGTGAGGCCGAGGAGAGGGAGGCCAGGGGGCGAGAGCTGCGCGCCGCACAGGACCTCGCCCGACGG
This sequence comes from Pseudomonadota bacterium, assembly GCA_023436825.1. Next base: position 3,470 of record JAEZHS010000786.1, read on the forward strand.
CGCCGTCGTCAAACCATCCTGGTAAGCGCGGCGGCCGTCATGATCCTGGCGCTCGGCGGCGCGGCAACGTGGATGTACCGCGAGCTGGCGGCTAAGCGCGGAAGCCAGGTCGCAGAGCTCGAGTACGAGAACAGCGTCCTCTCACGATTGCTCCGCCAGGAATACCAGCAGCGCTTCGATGCTGCGAAAGTCCTTCCGGCACGCCAGGAAATGGTCGGGCAAAGCGTCAGGAAAATCCTGGGCAATCGCGCCCGGTACGAGCGCATCACGAAGTCGATGACGATGCCCTGGTACTTCCTTGCGATAATCCATGGCCTGGAAGCCGACTTCAGGTTCGACTCTCATCTGCATAACGGGGATCCGTTGACCAGCCGCACGGTCCGCGTGCCGGCCGGACGACCGACTCGGGGCGCGCCGCCGTTCAGCTGGGAAGAGAGTGCGATGGATGCCATAGCGGTCAATCGCTACGACAAGTGGAACGATTGGAGCATTGCCGGGATGCTTGTCGCCTGGGAACGCTATAACGGCCTGGGATATCGGCCTTATGGCATCCATTCGCCGTATGTCTGGGCGTGCACCGACCTGTATGCAAAGGGTCGCTATGTTGCCGACGGCCGATTCGATGCGAATGCCGAATCCAGGCAATGCGGCGCTGTGGCAATGCTCAAGGGGCTGATCGCGACCGGCTCGGTGTCGCCGCCGCCGGGTCCGAAATAGGGTTGGCCATCGACGCAGACGTCACAGGCTTGGCGCCCCTTCAGTCGCTGCTCTCGGGCCAAGGTCCACTGTCATCCCGAGCGCCGCGAGGGACCTTCTGCGACCTCAAAGGCCCCTCGCTGCGCTGGGGGTGACAGTCATGCCTTCGGCGATAGTTGGTGCTAGCCGAACTGCGCGGCGAGAAGCGCCACCGACTTTGCCTCATCAAGGCGAGGGAGGATGCGTCTCGATCCAGTGACGGGCAATATCCTGGCGCCGTGCAATCCAGATTCCCTGCAACGAGAGGATATGGTCGAGCAAACGCTCCAAGGCGACGAAACGCGTCGGATTGCCGATGATGCGCGCATGCAGCCCTATCGACATCATTTTGGGACGTGAGGCGCCTTCGCGATAGAGCACGTCGATGGCATCGCGGATCATCTGCAGCCAGTCGTCCGCCTTGGCCACGTTTCCGCGATAGAACATCTGGTCATTCGTGGCCATGCTGTACGGCACCACGAGGTGCGGCCGCCCGGCGACCTTCATCCAGAACGGCAGGTCGTCGGCGTAGGAGTCCGAATCGTAGAGGAAGCCGCCTTCCTCGGCGAGCAATCGCCGCGTGTTGACGCTGGGCGCGTAGCGGCAATACCAGCCGTAGGGACGGCGGCCGATCGTCTTCTCGAACGACGCCACCGTCTTGGCGATCAGCGCCCTCTCCTCTTCCTCCTCCAGATCGAAGTGGTTCATCCAGCGCCATCCGTGGCCGGCAATGTCCCAGTCGGTCTTGCGGATCGCCGCGGCGGCGGGCGGATTGGCCTCTATCGCCATGGCGCAGCCATAGAGGGTGAGAGGCAGGCCGCGCTCGGTGAAGGCGCGGTGGATGCGCCAGAAGCCGGCGCGCGCGCCGTACTCGAACAGCGATTCTGCGCCGAGGTCGCGGGTTTTCATGCTGCGCGGCGGACCGGCTTCGGTCAGCGTCGTCTCGCTGAAGGAATCGCCGTTGGCGACCGAGTACTCCGACCCTTCCTCGTAGTTCAGGACGAAGTTGACGGCCAATCGCGCGTCGCCCGGCCACCGGGCATGCGGCGGCTCGCCGCCATATCCGACCAGATCGCGTATATGAGCCATCGTCCCGTATCCTTCATGCAGATCGATCGTGATCGCGCGGCGCGCGATCCCGGGCCGGTCACTCGGCCAGGTAACCGCCATCGACCACGATCGTCGTCCCCATGGTCCAGCGCGCTTCGTCGCTCGCCAGATAGACGACGGCACCGGCGAGATCCTCCGGCGTGCCGAGCCGGCCGGCCGGGATACGATCGACCGTCCATTGCCGCATCTCGGGATCGGCGAAGCGACGCTCGGTGAAGCCCGTCAGCACCGGCCCCGGCGCCACGGCGTTGACGCGGATGCCGTGCGACGCGAGGTCGAGCGCCATGCCCATGGTGAGCGACCGCAGGCCGCCCTTGGAGGCGAGATAGGCCGCCTTGTTGCGCACCCCGGCATGGGCTAGCTGGGAGGTGACGAAAACGATGGCGCCGCCTTTCTTGCCTTCAACCATGCGGCGGGCAACGGCCTGTCCGATCACGAAGGGCGCCGTGAGATTGACGCCGAGCACACGGTCCCAGTCGGCGCGGCTGTGATCGAGGATGCTGTCGGTCGCCGTCGTTCCGGCGCTGTAGACGAACGCGTCGAGGGCGCCGAAGGCGTCGAGCGGCGCCTTCACCAGGGTTTGCGCCGCCATCGCCGCGGTCACGTCGACTCCGAGCGAGGTGGCGCGCCCGCCGGCCTGCGTGATCGATTCGGCCGTCGCGGCGGCTGCGGCGCCGTCGAGATCGGCGACGACGACGTTCGCCCCCTCCTTGGCCATCAGCCGCGCACTCGCGCGGCCGATGCCGCCGCCGGCGCCCACGACCAGCACCGTCTTCCCCTCCAACCGAGCCATCGTCCTACTCTCCTTCGTTGCGGTCAGGCGCGCGCCCGTTCCACGGTCTCTTCCTCGATGCGGTAGTAGGTCTCGAGGCCGATCAGGCGCTCGATGCCGATCCGCGCTTCGCGCGCCGCCGCATCGTCGATCCCGGCAAGGCCCGATTGGCGGAAGCGCAGCATGACGTCGCGCACGGCCATGTACTGAGCGATGACCACGCTGATCGCGTCCATGCAGGCGGCGTAGCCGAACTCGGAGAGCTGCTGGGTGGTCAGGATCGGCCGTCCGGTGCGGTTGCCGGTGCTGTTGACGTAGATCAGCGGCGCCTTGCAGTCGCGCGGCGCGTTCGCCGCCTCTTCCAGGGTCTTGGGGAAGATCATGACCATGTCGGCACCGGCCTCGGCGAACAGGTTGGCGCGCCGCACGCCCTCGGCGTAGCCGTCGGTCTGCATGGCGTCGGTTCGGGCGATGACGACGAAATTCGGATCGCGCCGCGCCTTGACGGCGTAGGCGATCTTGGTCGCCATCTCGTCCGCCGGGATCACGTGCTCGCGATACTCCCGATGATAGTGAGCGCGCTTCGGGAAGACCTGGTCCTCGATATGGACGGCCGCGACGCCGACATGCTCGAGCTCGCGCACCGTCCGCATCGAATGCATGGGGTCGCCGAAGCCCGCACCGCCATCGACGATCAGCGGGACGTCGACCGCCAGGGTGATGCGCCGCGCCAGTTCCACCACTTCGCTCATGGTGAGCAGCGGCTCGGTGATCGTCGTGCCCGCGCCCATTGCATAGCCGCCGAGCGCCACCGCCTCGAAGCCCGCTTCCTCGGCGATGCGGGCCGCGAACGGGTCGGGGCAAGACGGCATCAGCAGCAGGTCGCCGCGCGCGATCCGCTGGCGAAGGCGGGCGCCATTGCTTCTTTCCATGTCAGCTCGTTCCTCTGTTGTTTGCGGCGCGGCGCCGGACCAGCGGCTCCACGACCTCTTCCATCTGCGCGGCCCGCTGCTGGGGCGTGCGGTACGGCCCCTCGTCGCGCCGCGAGAAATAGACCACCTGCTGGTAACGATCGGTGCGATAGAGCACGCGCACGAACTGGAACGGCCGGCCATCACGTGCGAAGTGCGTCCGCTCCAGCACCAGCAGCGGCTCGCCGATCTCGACGTCCAGCACCTTGGCTACGGCGCGGTCCGCCAGGGTCGCCGACGCGACCTGGCGGCTGCGGAAAGCCGGAATCCCGCAATACTCCTCGACCAGCAGAACCAGCGGCCGCTGGTCGAACAGATGGCGCGGCAGGCGGTCGCCGATCTCCTCGGGGAAATACAGGCTGGAGTAGGCGAACGGCCCTTCCCTGGTCGATCGTGTCGCGCGCACGTTCAGCATGCGGCCGGTCGCCGGCACGTCCAGCACGCCGGCGATGCGGGCGTTGCGCGCCGCCGTCACCGTCTGCACGGACTTGACGGCATAGGAGCCCGAAAAGCCGATATCGATGATGTCCTCGATGCCGCCGATGTTCCATTCGCCGCCATCGGTGCCGCCACGCTTGAGGAACGTGCCGCGCCCGGCCGTGCGCTCGACGATGCCCTCGGCCACGAGGTTCTGCAGCGCCGACCGAACGGTCTGCCGGCTGACGTTGAATTCCAACACCAGCTCCGCTTCGGTCGGCAGGCTTTCGCCGACACGATAAACGCCTTCGGCGATACGCTGCCGGAGTGTGTCGAGGATACGGGCATAGATCGGAACGAACGTTCGGGTCATCATCCCCCGTCGGCGGCGTGTGGTCCGAGAATTGCCATGGTGACCGAGAGAGCGTCAACTCTTTGTCCGTACAAATAGCGAAATTGTACGCATAAAGTTGTTGCGGTCATTTTTCCCGGCACGCTAACGTCGCGGTCGACGGCAAGCGATCTGGCCGCCGGTAGTTGGAGTCGCGGACATGGATCTGCGGGGAAACGTCGCCCTCGTGACGGGCGCACAACAGGGCATAGGCCGAGCCACCGCTGTCGCACTGGCCCGCGAAGGCGCCGACGTTGCCCTCAACTATCTCGACGACAAGACGGGCGCCGAGGCGGGCGCCGACCTCTGCCGCAAGGAGGGACGCCGCGCGCTGATCGTCCAGGGCGACGTCGCCCGCCGCGACGATGCCGGCCGCATGGTCGCAGAATGCGTTGCCGGCCTCGGCCGCATCGACATCCTGGTCAACAATGCCGGCGTCTTTCCGCGCGTGAAGTTCCTCGACATGACCGATGCCGACTGGGACTACCTGATCGACATCAACCTCAAGGGCGGCTTCCTGTGCGCCCAGGCTGCGGCGCGGCAGATGGTGGCGGAAGGGCACGGCGGCGCCATCGTCAATCTCTCCTCCGGCGCCCTGCGCGGCGCGAAGCTCGGCGTGCACTACAGCGCCAGCAAGGGCGGCGTCGTCTCGATGACGCGCGCAATGGCGCTCGAGCTCGCGGCACACGGGATCCGCGTCAACGCGGTCGCGCCCGGCCTCACCGACACGGCCCAGCCCCGCCATGAGCACAGCGACGACGAACTGCATGCGCTGGGCCGCGCCCTGCCGCTCGGCCGCCTCGGCACGTCCGAGGAGATTGCCGACGCCATCGTCTTCCTGGCGTCGTCCAAGGCCAGCTTCATCACCGGTCAGGTGCTGCACGCCAACGGCGGCGGCTACATGCCCTGAACAACAATAAGCAGAGTTTGGTCACGCGAGTGGGGTGTCACATGAGCAAGAATCGCAAAATCTCGACAATCGGGCGCCGGCAGGCCATCGCCGGCGCGGGCGGCATCGCCGCATCGCTGGCAGCCGGCTCGGCCTTCGGCCAGGCGGCGCCGGCGGTGAAGGGCAACGGCTCCAAAGTGCTGTTCGGCATCGGCCTCAGCGCGCCATTCCTGGCCTTCGTGCCGTGGGTCGACAAGGGCATCGCCGCCAAGCATGGCATCAACGCGGAATACAAGATCTTCGAAAGCGGGCTCGGCGGCGTCGAGGCCGTCGTCGCCAACAACGGCCACGTCTGCGTCGGCAGCGAGGTCAACATCA
>JAEZHS010000135.1 GCA_023436825.1 Pseudomonadota bacterium
CCCTTCGAGACGCGGTCCTTCGGACCGCTCCTCAGGGTGAGGAAGCGGTCGTTACACCGGCACCTTGCGGTGATGGTCGGTCGCGCCCTGGTAGGCGTGGCCGATCCGATAGAGCAGCGCCTCGTCGAACGGCCGGCCGATCAGCTGCAGGCCGATCGGCACGCCGTTGCCGTCGAAGCCGCACGGTACCGACAGCGCCGGCAGGCCGAGCGTGTTGAATGGGCGCGTGAGGCCGGTGAAGCGCGCCACCATCTTGAGCGTCGCGGGGCCGCCCGAAGCTTCGACATCGGTCTCCTCGATGGTCGGCACGGGGAAGGGGATGGCCGGCAGCAGGACGGCATCGACGCCATCCATCGCCTGCGCCAGGAACTCGCGCACGAAGTGGGCGCGCAGGCGCAACGCGTCGATGTATTGCGTGGCTGGAATGAAGAAGCCCGCCTCCATGCGCGTGCGCACCTGGTTGGCGTAAGGGGCGTCGGCTTCCATCCATGGCCGGTGCATGGCGGCGGCCTCGCACTTCACGATCACTTCGGCGGCCCGGTAGAGATCGGTGAAATCGGGCATCGTTGCCGGTGCGATGACGGCGCCGAGCCTGCCAAGCGCGTCGGCCGCGGTCTGCACGGCGGCGCCGATCTCGGCATCGACCGGGACCAGCGCCTCGGGCAAGGCGAAGCCGATCCTGAGGCCGCGCACGCCGCCTTCGAGCAGAGCCTCGTAGTCCGGCACCGGCTTTTCGCTGGTCGTCGAATCGTCGGGATCGTGGCCGGCGACGACGGCCAGCACGCGGGCATTGTCACGCACGGTGCGGGTGAGCGGCCCGACATGATCGAGCGTCCAGGAGCGTGCCACGGCGCCGGCGCGACTGACACGGCCGTAGGTCGCCTTCATGCCGACGACGCCGCAGGCCGAGGCGGGCAGCCGGATCGAGCCGCCGGTGTCCGAGCCCAGTGCGCCATAGACCATGCGGGCCGCGACCGAGGCGCCCGATCCGCTGGAGCTGCCGCCGGTGACGCGCTTGTCGTCCCACGGGTTGCGGCAATGGCCGTGATGGACGTTATGCCCGGTCGGACCCGCCGCGAACTCCGCCATGTTGAGGAAGCCCAACTCGACCACGCCCGCGGCGTCGAGCTTCTGCAGCGCCGTCGAGGTGACGGGGGCTACCCAGTTGCGGCGGATGGCGCTGCCGCCGGTCGAGATCTCGCCAGCGCGGTAGTACATGTCCTTGTGCGCCATCGGCACGCCGTGCCGCGGCCCGCGCCGCGTGCCGGCGGCGAGTTCCTTGTCCATGGCGCGCGCCTGCTCCAGCGCCTTCTCCTTGTTGAGGCGCAGGAAGGCGTTGGTGCGCGGCTGCCACAGCGCGGTGCGCGCCAGGCAGGCCTCGGTGGCCTGCACCGAGGTGATGCGGCCGGCGGCAATGGCGTCGGCGATCTCGCTGAGATCGCGCAGGGCCAGATCGTCGTTGATCATTTGGCTTCCTTTGCCATGACGCTGGCGAAAGCGGCGGGATCGTCGTCGAAGGCGAGGCGCTGGTTGGCGGCCTTGCGCACCGCCTCGTTCAGCACTTCGACTTCGGCTGCGATCTCGGCCAGGCGCTTGTCGTCGTAGCTCAGGCCCTGGAGCTGCCTGGCGATGCCGGCGGCAAGTCGGGTCTTGTCGTCCATGAAACCTCCTTCAGGCGGCGAGGCGAAGCTGGCGCTCGCCCAATCGCCGCTGGTCTTCCGTGGTGAAAGCCATGGTCTTGCGAATCTTCTGGTCGAGCTTCATGCCGATCGCCTCGGCACAGGCAGCGAGCGTGCCGGTCTCAGCCTCGAACAAGAAGTGGGTGAAGGTAAGCACCTTGTCGGAGAAGGCGGCAAGCCCGCTCATCACGACCAGCAGATCGCCGGCGCGCAGCGGACGTCGATAATGGTTCAACATCTCGACCACGACCGAGCCTTCCTGGCGGTTCTGCATGGCGGCGCGATCGAAGCCGAGATGATTCCACAGTAATGGTGCGCCGTCCGAATAGCGGCCGAACTGGTGATGCGGCAGGAACTCGCCGTTCTCGTCGCACTCGGCAGGCGCGATGACGCTGCGGCCGACGTCGATCAGGCCGCGGCGGACGGCATCGCCGAGCGTCAGGTCGGGCAGATCGAGCTTGCCGACGCTGCGCGCCTTTGCGTTGGCGGGTAGCGCCACGATCGCCGCCGCGGCCCGCGCGTGAAAGGCGTCGGGCCACGGCCGGTCGCAGTCGATGCGCCGCCTCACGGTTGCCGCGACTGTGCCGTCGGACGGGTTGCGGATCTCGTGATAGGCGAGCAGGTGGCCTTCGCCGATCTCGACCGGAGCCGACAGAACTTGGACCGGATCGACCTCGCGGAACTCGCGAAGGTAGCGGATGTGGTCCCAGGCAACTCGAACCTCGAGCCCGGCGGCGCGCCGAACTCGCGGCCCGAGGCCGAGCGCTGCCAGCAGATGAGCCGACGCCTCATGGCCGAACTCGGTATAGAACTGGACGTTCAAATGGTCGTTTTCATCGCACTGCCAAGTGTTCACGGCGGTGCTGAAAGTCGGGATCAGGCCAGGGCTCGACACGCTACGCGCTCTCTGCTTTCTGTGGATGACTGCTTCAAATGGCCGAAAAAGCCCCAAAAATCGACTTTTTTCGTGCTTTGGGGACTTGCGGGGGATCGATTCGTGGATAACCTTGGGCCCGTCAGCGCTGCCCTGGGGCGTCAGGAAGACGCTGACGAACGAAAAACCTAAGGGACCCCTCATCATGGCTACCGCAACCAAAGCGTCCGCTCCCACCATTCCGCTGTCGAAAGTGGCGGCCGAACTCGCTGAGAAGACGGGCATGACCAAGAAGGACGCCACCGGCGCCCTCGACGATTTCGTCGGCCTGGTCGTGCAGCATCTCAAGAAGGGCCACAAGGTCCGCATCACGGGCCTCGGCATTCTTCAGGTGCGCAACCGTCCGGCTCGCATGGGCCGCAATCCGGCGACCGGCGAGGCGATCAAGATCAAGGCGTCGAAGAAGGTCGCCTTCCGCGTCGCCAAGGACCTCAAGGAAGCGATCTAAGCCTCATCGATATCCTCGACGGGGAATGATCGGGCGGGACCCGGCGCGAGCCGGGCCCGCCTTCTTTGTTTTCAGCAGGCAGGCGCCAATTCAAAGCGGCTGGCGTCAGCCGCCGAATCCCGTGGCGCGGATGACCTCGTTCTCGAATGCGATTTTCAGGCGCTCTCCAGCTGCCGATCCATCTACTTCATCGATCCTGACCTGAACCTCGCTCATAGGGTCATTCGCTTTGATCGTCCTGCTGATCTCTAAGTTGGCGTCCTTACCGTTATAACGCAGCGCCGAGAGTTGCAGCTCGCTGACCTGCTCCCGAAAACCTGTCCGATCATCAACGAGGCCATGCTTGGCTGCAAACTTGTCGACGGCCTGGACAAACTTGGACCAGTCAACTTGGACAATGGTCAACTGAAGCGTCACGGTTGACGTTATCCGCCTTGGGGGGCCTCCATCGTTCAGAGTACCCTCGATGACCGGCCCATAGCCGGGATGCGCCATTCCCCACAGCATCCAGAGATAGATGGGCAGGAAGACCAGCACGAGCCCGCCTATGGCCGCAACAATCGCTCGTCGCAGCCATACGCCAGAACGCGAGGGCCCGTCGTCTGACCCTGGTTTTCCTTCCGGTCTCAGCGCGGCCATTTCTGTCCCGCCTTCGGTGGCTGGGGTGGATTGAGAGCGGCTCGGATAGCGGCCGTGGAGTCTTCAAAAGCTGCCTTCGCCATGATCCGGTTCGCGAGAGCTCTATCGCCGGTTGTATTGATCCCTTCTCCGAAGGTTCGAATGTAGACCTTCCCGTCCTCCACGACAATCTGACGCTGAGCAAAGCCATCGTGGAAGTTGTGGTTCGGCATCGTCCGGTTGATGATCGACCGGCTCTCGGGTTCCACGAAGGTCCGAACGTGGCCGCCGGGTATGCCTTTAAAGGATGCAGATGACACCTTCTCATTCTCGATCGGCACGCCAGGAGCGGGGCCGCCTGGCACGGCGTAGCGCAGCAGGGCATTATAGGCAGCCTCGACCGAACATCCTGGAGTACTCAAATCACACAAGGCGTCCCTGAATTCATAGCGATGGTAGTTGGGGTGGTTCGGCAGGTAACGCTTGCGCAGGTTCGTCACAATTGCCGAGCCGTAGCCAGGATCCTCAGGCGGCTTTGGATAACCGCGCTGCTTCAGCTTTTCGACGGATCGAGCTCGCGATTGTCCGGCTGCTCTGGGGGTAGGACCTCACGCCCCTCTTCATCGACGCCTATGCCTCTGGCGCCACCCACTGAATCATGCAGCCTGTTCTGGATGTAGCGATGTCCGTCGCCGCCGACCGGAAGTAGAGGCGATTTCGAGGGATTACCCACTAACGTCGCGAGAGGACTTTGCTCCCTAAGAGCTCCCGGAAAAATACCTGACACCATTGGCGCAGCGCGCGCGGAAGGTTCGGCAAGGCCGCCAAGGAAAGAAGCGGTGGGCTCTCCTCCCGATTGCGCCGGCACGACGTACTGCGGATCGAACGCATTGCCGACAGCCGGCGATGCGTTCTCGCCACGAAGCACGGTTGGGCTGGTGTGTGAACCTCGCCGCCGAGGCGGTTGAGCGGATCGAGCCCAACGCCGGCATAAATTCGAGAAAGCTGGTCGAACGCTTCCTGGAGAGGATTTCGCGGCGGTGTGACGAGGTATGTCGGGCCGTATAGATCGGGCGAGGGGCGATCTTCGCCCTCGATCTGCGGGATTGATCCGTCAGTAAAGGGCAGGTTGTTGTTGCCGGGGCGATTGTATTCGAAGGGCCGGAAACCAAACGTGTCTTGCAAGACGCGCCACGCCGCATCGTCGTCGTGGTGAACGCCTGTGTCTCCTTTGGCGAGCGGCGTATCGCGTCGGTGTCGACGTTATCAAGATAGCCTTGCAGCTCGGGCTCCGAGGGCGGCGGCTTCATAATCCACGAATAGATTGGCGAGATCTGTGGCGAAGGCGGCATGTCGCCAAGAGGAGAGGCCAGGCTGTGCCGATCGAGGAAATAGAACGGATTGTCCTTGGGGAGGCGATCCTCGACAGCGAACCCAATGCGGGGAGGCGGCGAGAGGCCAACGGCAGAACCGGGACCGGCGAATGCAACGTCGTCCCGTACTGATCCATCGGTGGCGATGCGAAAGCCCGGTGGGTCGTCGGCAGGTGGCTCGACGTTAAACCAGGGCCAAGAACCAGGCGGGCGAAAATTGAACATGCATTCCTCTCGGAGAGCGATCGGGAACGCTCTTTGGCCAGCCATGACCGATGCTTGAGGTGGCAAATGAGAGCTTTGACAAATATACCGTAAAAAAATAACCTAAGTAAAGAACGATGGTTTTGTAAAATTACGTCCGTTATTATGGCAATCATGGACGTCCGCAGGGCGGCACGCTTTATCCGTGGAATTCGAGGGAACTCTTTGCCGGGCTTGGCTGAGGCTAGTATAGCCGGCGTCTCGCCCCGCATGGATACGTTCACTCTCCTCAAGTATTTGACCCAGTTCGTCATGCCGCCAGCGTCCATGGCGGTTGGACTGCTGCTGGCTTGGATGCTGGCGCTCGTCGGTCTGAATCGGTTCAGCATGACGGTCGCCGTATTGGCCATTGCCCAGACCCCGGTGATGGCGTTTCCGCCGGTAGCCGACGTGCTGCTCGAGCCGCTGCAGGACAAGGCGCGTGCGGCGGCGGCTGAGGCGCCCGCCTGCTGCTACGAGGCGATCGTCGTGCTGGGCGGCGGCGTGACGCCGGCGGCGCCGCCCTATCTCATGGATCCGGACCTCGCCGACGGCGCCGACCGAGGCTGGTATGCCGCGCGGCTCTATCATCGCGGCCTCGCCCGCCGCATCATCGTGAGCGGCGGCTCGCTGCTCGCCAGGAACAGCGACCCGGCGACGACCGAGGCTGAGGCCATGCGCCGATTCCTCGTCGATCTCGGCGTGCCCTCGGACGCGATCGTTTCCGAAGGCAAGTCGATGAACACGCTCGAGAACATCCGCAACGTGCGCGAGATGGTCGGGGAGGCGCGCGTGGCGCTGGTCACGTCGGGCTATCACATGCCTCGGGCGTTGAAACTCGCACGCCAGGGGAATCTGAACGTCGGCGCCTTTCCGACCGACTGGCGGCTGCCCGCCGGGGCGCGGCCATCGTGGGAAAACTGGGTGCCGTCGATCGCCGCCATGGCCTGGTCGAGCATCAGCTTGCGCGAGCACGCCGCCTTGCTGCTAGATCGTCGCGGAGAGAATTGATGACCAGCGCCTGCTACCGCCTGCACCGCCGCACCGCGCTTCGTCTTGCCATCGGCTTGGCCGCGGCCGGCCGGTTGCTGCTGCCGGCCGGCCGGCGGCCGCGCGCCCAGACGCTCGACAAGCTCAGCATCCAGACCGACTGGCGCGCCCAGGCCGAGCATGGCGGCTACTACCAGGCGATCGCGGCCGGCCTGTATCGCAAGGCCGGCATCGAGTGCGATGTGCGCCAGGGCGGGCCAAGCCTCAATATCAGCCAGCTCCTGATGGCCGGCCGAGTCGACATGACCATGTCGGGCAGCTTCGAGGCCTTCACCTTCGTCCGCGAGAACGCGCCCTTTCTCACCATTGCCTCGATCTTCCAGAAGGATCCCCAGGTCCTGATCGGTCATCCGGATACGGGTTTCGACTCCTTCGAGCAGCTCAAGGGCCGGCAGATCATGATCGGCGCCGGCGGGCGCGTGACCTACTGGCCCTACCTGCGGAAAAAATACGGGCTCTCCGACAACCAACTCAGGCCTTACAACTACAGCCTGGCGCCGTTCCTCGCCGACAAGAACCTGATCCAGCAGGGCTTCCTGTCGTCCGAGCCTTATCCGATCAGCCAGGCGCTCGGCCGGCCACCGTCGGTGTTGCTGATCGCCGATGCGGGCTACACCCCCTACCAGAACACGATCACGATCTCGCGCAAGCTGGTGGAGGAGAAGCAGGATCTCGTGCAGCGCTTCGTCGACGCCTCGCTCGAGGGCTGGGCGCAGTACATGAAGGGCGGGCCTGCCATCGAAGCGGCCAATGCGATGATCAAGCAGGCCAACCCGGAGCAGACCGACGACCGCCTCGCCTATGCCATCAAGGTGATGAACGAGCGCGGTATCGTGATGTCGGGCGATGCGCTGAAGGACGGTATCGGCGCCATGACTGCCGAGCGCTGGCAAAGCTTCTACGACTCGATGGTCGCCGTTGGCGTCCTGCCGCCGGGACTCGACGTCCGGCGCACCCATACGCTGGAATTCGTGAACAAGGGTATCGGAAGGGCATAGGAGAGCGCCATGTACCAGGTCAGTGAAGAACATCGGATGCTGCGCGATCTGGTGAAGAAGTTCGTGCGCAACGAGTTGATGCCTCTGGAGAAGAACATCCTCGATCGCTTCGCGTCCGGCCAGCCGGCTGCGCTGTCGGACGAGGAGAACAAGAAGCTCTTCAAGCAGTGCAAGGATCTCGGCCTGTGGGCGCTCGATGTGCCGGAGGAGGTGGGCGGCGCCAACCTGCCGTGGACCGCGTTGGTCGGCGTCAACGAAGAGCTGGGATACACGGCGGTTCCTTTCACCTTTCCGCCCGACTCGCCCAACCTGCACATGCTGCTGGCGACGGCCAGCCCCGAGCAGCGCAAGAAGTATCTCGAACCCTACGCCGCCGGCGAGACGACGTCGGCCATCGCGATCTCCGAGCCCGGTGCGGGCGGCGATCCCGCCGGCATGAAGACCCGTGCGGTCAAGGACGGCAGCGACTGGGTGATCAACGGCCGCAAGATCTGGATCAGCCGCATCGCCAAGGCCGACTTCACCATCGCCATGGCGGTGACCGATCCGGAGAAGGGCTCGCGCGGCGGCATCACCGCCTTCCTGGTCGACAAGGGCACGCCCGGTCTGGTCGTGGCGCGCGCCATCCCCATGCTGGCCGGCCAGCGCACGTACGAGGTCGTGTTCGAGGACTGCCGCGTGCCTGATACGCAGGTGCTGGGCCGCATCGGCCAGGGCTTTGCGCCCATGCAGCTTCGACTGACCGTGCGCCGCCTGCAGATGGGCGCGTGGTGCATCGGCATGGCGCAGCGCGCGCTGGACATGCTGGTCGAGCACGCCAACCAGCGCGTGACCTTCGGCCAGAAGCTCGCCGACCGCCAGGCCGTCCAATGGTGGGTGGCGGACGCTGCGACCAAGCTGCATGCCTGCCGACTGATGGTGATGGACGCTGCGGTCAAGCAGGACGAGGGCCGCGACGTGCGCATGGAGGCCTCGATGATCAAGGTCTTCGCCACCGAGATGGCGACCGAGATCATCGACCATGCCCAGCAGGCTTTCGGCGCGATGGGCGTCACCCAGGAGCTGCCGCTGTCGTGGCTGGCGCAGAAGGTGCGGACCATGCGCGTCTACGAAGGACCGTCCGAGGTCCATCGCATGGTCATCGCGCGGCGCATCCTGGGCGGCCGTTGACAGCCAGCCGCCGGCCGGCCGATGCTTTCGACCTGCACGGATGGAGTGCCAGATGACCTACACGCTCGACGCTTTCGTCAACGACGCCAAGTCGGCCCTCAAGGACAACGACGGGCCGGCCGGCCGCGAGAAGGTGCGTACGCTCCTGGAGAAGCTTTTGGCCAACAAGTCGTTCGTCGATGAGGCGGTGGGGCCCGCAGCGCCGATCGGCACGCGCAAGCTCTATGAGGACAAGGATCTCGGCTTCGTCGTGCTAGCGCACTGCAATCCCAAGCCGCATAAGAGTCCGCCGCACGATCACGGCAGCTCGTGGGCGGTCTACGGCCAGGCAGTCAAGTACACGGACATGAGCGAATACAAGCGGCTCGACGGTGGACAGGGCGAGGGCGCGGCCAAGCTCGAGAAGGTCAAGAGCTACCGGCTGGAGCCGGGTCATGCCGGCATCTACGACGTTGGCGCCATTCACGCCATCGACTATCCCGAGGGCAGCCGCTTCGTGCGGGTCACCGGCCGCGATCTCGACCACGTCCAACGGCTGAAGTTCGACACGGTTGCCGGCAAAGCGATCACCATCGAGAGCGCGACAGCCGGCCGCGCATAGCGCCTGGGGTTCTCACAGGACGGTCATCGTCGTTTCGTTGACCGTTCACCCGGCGGCGGCAAACTTCCGCCTATGGATTCTCGAGTCGACAACTACATTCGCCGCGGCAGGTTTTATGTCGATGGCTGGCTGCGCAGCGAAGCGGTGCAAACCATCGTCGCTTTGGCCAAGCGCCAGCGTTCGCTCGGCGTCGTCGGCGGCGTCGCCGAGATCGGCGTCCATCACGGCAAGCTGTTCATCCTGCTCTATCTGCTCGGCCAGCCGACGGAGAAGGCGGTGGCGATCGACCTGTTCGAGGACCAGCATCTGAACGTCGACAATTCGGGCAGCGGCGACCTCGCGAAGTTCCGCCGCAATCTCGAACGGCATGCCGACAGCACACGGCTGGTTCTGCATCAGGGCAGCTCGATGGACCTTTCCGGCGCCGTTCTGATGCGCCTGGCGGACGGGCCGCTGCGCTTCATCAGCGTCGATGGCGGCCACACTGCCGAGATCACGGCCCATGACCTGGCCACGGCCGAAACGGCGATCGCCGAGGGTGGCATCATCGTGGTCGACGACGTGTTCAACGAGCAATGGCCAGGTGTCGGCGACGGTGTGCGACGCTACTTCGAGCGCCGGCCCAACCTCGTTCCCTTCGCGATCGGCGCCAACAAGACTTATTTCTGCCGGCCGTCACACCGCGACATCTATCACGATGCCGCCGCGGCTGCGACGTCGACCGCCACGGCCACCGAGTTCCTGGGGCAACCCGTCGCCTTGCTTCAGTTCTGGCGCCCGGGGCTGAAGGACAAGGTGGCGGAATCGCCGGCTTGGCGGCGCTTGCGAACGACGCCGATCGGCCTGCCGCTGCGCTGGGCCTGGAATACCGGCCGGACGTTGCGACGTGGCCTCATGCGCAACGAAGACTATTGAGCCAAGGATAAGTCGCTCGTGTTCGGACCGCGGATGCCTTAACGCTTCGCGGATTCCTCGCGCTCCTGCGCGTACTCTTCGGCGGCGACCGCGAAATTCAGGTTCTGGCCGCCTCTGAAATAGAAGGTGGTGATGCCGAGCAGGTGGCCTCGGGCGTCGAACAGGCCGCCGCCCGAAGAGCCCTGCGAGATCGGCGCCGAGGTCTGGACGACACGGGTGTTGTTGTAGACGCGCTTCGACGAGACGATGCCCTCCGCCGCCGTCAGTTCCAGTCCTTGCGGCGTGCCGATGGTAATGGCGCGCTCGCCGACCTTGATGTCGTCGTAGGGCCGCACCGTTACCCATTTGGGAAGCGTGGTGGTCGTCCGCAGCACGCAGCGGTCGGCGTCCGCGTTGCGCGACACGACCTGGGCAGACTGCTCGGACTTGGCGCGTGCGATCTTGACTTCGGCCAGATCGCCGGTGACGTGGCAGTTGGTCAAGAGCTCGTTGTCGCTGATCGCTACCGCCGAACCGAGGCGGCGGTCGGCCTTGACGACGTAGACGGCGCCGGACGCCTTGTCGAACACCTCGTCGGCGCGCAGGTCGGGGCCGTCGCGGGTCTCGAGCTTGAGCGCGGCCGTCTTGCCGGAATCGTCGATGGGCGAGGGCTTGGCTGCCTTGGCTTTCGGCAGCGGGCGGGCGACCTGCTCGTCGGAGAAGCCGGATGAAGCGGAGGGAAGATCGTCGACGCGCGGCCGCGGCCGAACGCTGGGATCAGGCACGCGACTGAGCATCAGGCTGCTGGCCATGGCGTAGAACAGGCCCGGATGCTTCTCCAGCGTCGCATCGGTGACGGTCATGTCCATGGTGACCGACCCGGCTTGATGGCACTTCACCTTGAAGAAGTACTTGCCATCGCCGCGGTTGAACACGGCAGCGAACCAGTTGTCCCCGCGGACGCGCAGCGCCGCGCCGGCCGTCACGCTGGGATAGTACCCGCCCATGGTGTGACAGGTCGGATAGCCGGGATGGATGCCGATCGACTGGGTGATCGTGCCCGCAGCGGAGTAGTAGAGAGCGCCACCGTCAAAGTGCGGCGTACCGAAGCTCACAAGCTTGGCCGGCACGCCGATCGCAAAGCCCACCGCGGGGTCGCGCAGGAGCGACCAGCCCACGGAGTCGCGTTCCTTGAGGCCATCCTTGATGAGCTGGGCCGTCTGCTCGTCACTCAGCTTGTCGGTCGGCTGCTGACCCTTCGACTTTTGCCAGGCCTGGGTCCCCTTGCGTACTGCACCGCTCAGCTCTCCCTTGAAAAAGAAGTCGAGATGGCCGGTCCAGACGAGGGCCTCCCGGATGTCGGCTGCGGTTATGGCATCAGCCGGCGGCGTATCGTTCCATCGGTAGGGAAACACGCCCATCGTCTGGGCTTCGACGGCGCCGGACAGCAGCATGCCGACAGCGGCCGCCGCACGGCCAAGGACGCGAAGAGGGACGGCGAAAGCGGGCAAGACGCGGTTCTCCCGCGGCCATTTTCACGCATGTCCGCGCGGCGGCCCATGGCCGCTTTGTATCAAAAACGTCGGTCAGGCCCGTCGGCGCCGCGGTCGATTGAGCTCTCCCCAGGCCTCCATGGCGTCGAGGATCGGGCCCAGGCTCAGTCCTTTTCGCGTGAATGAATATTCGACGTGCGGCGGAATGCTGTTGTGCACCGTCCGTGCCACGATGCCGTCCTGCTCCAGGGCGCGCAGCTGCAGGGTCAGCATGCGCTGGGTGATGCCCGGGAGCAGCCGCCGCAACTCGTTGAAGCGTCGCGGCCGATCCTTGAGGTGGAACAGGATGGTGGGCTTCCATCGTCCGCCGATCACCTCGACCGTCGCCGCCACCGCACACCAGGGTGCCTTGGTCGCCATGCCCGTCTCCATGTTTGATACGCAGTATAAAAATTGTGCGTACTTATGCGAAGGGCACCGTCGTGATAGCGGGATCGCCGTCTATCGGAGGCGCCGCTGTGATCAGCCACATTGTCTTTGTGCTCGTCTTTGCCGCTGCCATCGGCTGCGGCCTCGTCGCGGGAATGTTCTTTGCCTTCTCTTCCTTCGTGATGGCGGCACTGGGCCGCCTGCCGTCGGATCACGGCATTGCCGCGATGAACGCGATCAATGTCACGGTGATCAACCCGACCTTTTTCCTGGCTTTCTTCGGCACCGCGGCGCTCTGCGTCGCGGCGTCGGCCGGCATGGGTTTGCGCTGGACGGCAACCGGCGGCATGCTCGTCCTGCTGGCGAGCGTGATCTACCTCGTCGGCGTCATCGGGGTGACGATGCTGCGCAACGTGCCGCTGAACAACGCACTCGCGGCAGTGCCTCCGGGGACGCCGGAGGCAGCGGCTTTGTGGACGCGTTATCTCAGCGAATGGACGATGTGGAACACGGTGCGCACCGTCGCCCCGGTGCTGTCCGCCATCCTGTTCACCGTGGCGTTGCTCTGATGCGACTCATCAGTTGAGCCGCGCCGCCGCCTCGGCGTTGGCCTTTCGGCGGCTCTCGAGCAGGGGCGCCAGCCGCTCGTAGATGCGCTTGACCCTCTCGGCGCCGGCCTTTTCCGGCGAGCCCGCGTCGAACGGCGGTTGAGGATCGTACTCGAGCACGAGCTGGATCGACTTGGCTGCTTCCTCGCCGGCCAGCTCGGCGGCGACGGTGAGACCGAAGTCGATGCCGGCCGTGACGCCGCCGCCCGAGATGCGGTTGCGGTCGCGCACCACACGCTCAGCGACGGGCGTGGCGCCGAAATCCTTCAGCATGTCGCGCCAGGCCCAGTGGCAAGCCGACTTGTAGCCCCTGAGCAGGCCGGCGGCGCCCAGGATCAGCGAGCCAGTGCACACCGAGGTGACGTAGCGTGCCGTCGCCGCCTGCCTGCGCAGGAAGGCGAGGGCCTCGGCATCGCCCATCACCGCGACCTGGCCGCCACCGCCCGGTACGCAGATCACGTCGAGTTGCGGGCAATCGGCGAAAGTCGTGGTCGGAACGATCGAGAAGCCGGCGTCGGTCGGAACCGGATCGGGCGTCTTCCAGATCATGTGCATCTGGGCGCCCGGCACGCGCGACAGGACCTGCGCGGGGCCGGTGGCATCGAGCTGCGTGACATTGGGATAGAGCAGGATGCCGATCTGGATAGGCTCAGCCATGGGGATCTCCTTGAATGCCGGCACGCTAGCCGTGGATCGCATTGGCAGAAATGACAAAAGAGGTCTATTTTCTGCCAATGCCCAAGCACCGCATCTTCATCCTGGCCTACGAAGGCTGCCAGCTTCTCGATGTCACCGGCCCGGCCGCCGTATTCGGCGCCGCCAATGAAGGACGGGGACTGCCTTTTTACGACCTCTGCATCGTGTCGCCCGATGGCGGCCTGGTGACGTCCAACTGCGACGTGGCGATCCAGAGCCGCAAGATCGGCGGCCAGCCCGATACCTTGCTGGTGGCCGGCGGCTCGCGCGGCCTGAAGGCCGCCATGGGACGCGAAGATCTACGCCGCTGGCTGCGCTCGGTGACACCCAAGGCGAGCCGCTTCGGCTCGGTGTGCACCGGTGCGTTCGTGCTGGCGGCCGCCGGGCTTCTCGACGGCAAGCGCGTGGCGACGCACTGGGCAAGCTGTGAGCGCCTGGCCCGGAAGTTTCCCGCGCTCGAGGTCGATGCCGATTCGCTCTACGTCGTCGACGGCAAGATCTGGACCTCGGCCGGGGTCACGACCGGCATCGACATGGCACTGGCCCTGGTCGAAGCCGATCTCGGCGCGTCTGCTGCGAACCTGATCGCGCGTCACTTCGTGTTGTACGCCCGCCGGCCCGGCTATCAGTCGCAATTCAGCCCGCTGCTGCAGGCACAGACCGTGGCCGAGGCGCCGTTCGCCAAGCTCATCGACTGGATGCAGGAGAATCTCGACCAGCCGCTCGACGTGCCGACCCTGGCGGCGCGTGCCGGCCTGACCGAGCGCAGCTTCTATCGTAAATTCACCGAGGCCACCGGCAAGACGCCGGCGCATTTCGTCGAAGGCCTGCGGCTCGACGCCGCCCGCACCCTGCTGACGCGCGGTTTGCCCATCAAGACGATCGCCGGCAAGGTCGGTCTCAATTCGCCGGCGCGGCTCGGTCAGGCCTTCGAGCGCCGCTTCGGCATGGCGCCGTCCCTGTTCCGGGAGATGCACCGGGCGGCGTGACGCTCGCGCTGTTCGTTACATACCGCCACCGCTGCCGCCACCCGCGCGTTGCATCATCTCGTCGTGATGGCGCTCCAGTTCGTTGACCGATGGGTCTGAGGTCTTGCGCGTGGTGACGCAGCCGCAGAGCTGCAACAGGATCAAAGCGGCGAGGACCGTGATCGATCGAAGCGACATCGTCGCCTCCTTCGCTTCGTGCGCAGCATCGCGGCTGACTTCGCGGCCAGCCAATCACGAGTGCGATACCGGCGATCGCCTGTTCCGGTGTCTTGTTTTCCGGATTCCGCCCTAGCCGGACGTCGTCTCGTGGATCTTGTGCAGGACGCGGCTCTCGAACTCCTCGACCGAGCAGTCGATTTCGCAGGCGACGGCACCGCAGCGATCGCAGCGGCATTCGTATCGATCGCCAGGCCGGCTGCCGCCCACGTGCTTGAGCACCAGACGATTTCCGCAGCGCAGACAGAAGGGCGTCAGGTCCTGCACGCCGCCCGATGCGTCGTAGGACCAGCGCCAACGGATGTTGAAGAAGTTGTCCTGAGTGCTGATCGGCGATGGACGCCGCGTGTTGCGCGTCGGCCGCAGCCCGGCACCCAGCAGCCCGGCGACGACGATCGCACAGACGGCGAAAATGCCCAGCAGCCAGTTCGGCACGAGTGTCGAACCGGCGAGGAAGTACCACAGGCTGCTGAGCCACCCGCCGAGGTTCGACCACAGGCCGATGAAGTAGCCGACGGCCAGGACGACGATCGCGGCCGCAGCGACAAGCTTGATTGGCACGACAACGTTCCTAATGCCTCAGCCGCAGGCTGCCGACCACCAGCGCCGCGGCGGCGAAGCCGGCGCCCAGCCAGATCGCGGCGCGCGCGGCATCGGCGGCGCCGCTGCCGGAGAAGTCGAACAGGCCGAACACGACCGCGACCAGCGCGGCCCCCACGGTCTGCCCGAAGGTACGCGCCGTGGCAATGATGCCGCCGGCGCTGCCGCTGCGCTCGCGCGGCACGGCGTTCATCATCAGCCGGTTGTTGGGCGAGGCGAAGATCCCGAAGCCCGCCCCGCACAGCACCAGCCGCCACATGATGTCGGCGCTCGTCGGGTTCTCCGGCAGCAGTGCCGTCAGGACGAGGCCGATGGTCATGCTGGTAAGGCCGATGGCGCCCAGCAGGCCGGCGTGATGACGGTCGGCCAGTCGACCGGCGATCGGCGCGATGCTGGCGAGCGCCAGCGGCCATGCCGTGAGTAGAATGCCGGTGTTGGTGGCGTCGCGGCCGAGCACGGTGTGAAAGAAGAACGGCAGGCTGACGAATGCCAGGCCCTGGGCCGTGAAGGTGCAGATCGCAGCGGTGATGGAGAGCGAAAAGATCGGGCGCTTGAAGACATCGATCGGCATCATCGGATCGGCCAGGGTCTTCTGCCGCAGGACGAACAACGTGCCGAGGACGGCTGCGGCGACGAACTCCGAAGCGACGATCAGGCGATGGTGCCCATGGGCCACACCATCGATGCCGAAGATCAACACGCCGAAGGTGGCGCCCGACATGGCCGCCGAGATCCAGTCAAAAGGGCGATGGGTGTGGAGCGTGCGCGGCAGATACCGCTCGGCCAGCACGAAGGAGATGACTCCGAGCGGCGCGTAGACGGCAAACAGGTACGGCCACGGGGCAACCGTCAACACGGCCGCGCCAATCGAGGGTCCGGCCGCCAGCGACGTCGCCACGACAGTGGTGTTGAAGCCCAGCCCGCGACCCAGCTGAGCGCGCGGATAGATGGCGCGCACCAGCGCCGGCTGGACCGACATGATGGCCGCCCCGCCGAGACCCTGGAAGGTGCGGCCGAGCAGCAGCCAGGGCAGCGATGGTGCCAGCGCACAGCCGATCGACGCCAGCGAGAACACGATCAGGCCGATGCGATAGACGTGGCGATAGCCGACGATGTCGGCCAGCGCCGCCACCGGCAGCAGCGAGATGATGAGCGCGATCTGGGTGGCGTTGACGATCCAGATCGAGCTTTCGGCGGTGATGTCCAGGTCCTGGGCGATGTATGGCAGCGCCAGGTTGGTCATCGAGTTGCTGAGCACCGACATCATCAGCCCGATGGTGATGGTCGCCACCGCCAGGCGGCGTGGCCAGCCTGCGGGCATTCCGTCGGGAAGCGGCGGTGATGCCAGAGTCGGTTCAGCCATCTCTTATTGTGGCACCGTCGGCAGGTCGCCGCCGATGGTGGTGCGCTGCATGAAGCGCTTGTACTTGACCGTGTCGTAATATGTAGCGCGGTGCAATACCGCACGGTTGTCC
>JAEZHS010000142.1 GCA_023436825.1 Pseudomonadota bacterium
CTGTCTCCTATGGTTAGCTTTGAGGCACCCAACCGTGGGAACCCCGGGGTACGCGGGTACGCTTCGTCACGCATGCTCAACTGCATCCGGTGGTGCCGCCGCAGGTCGTGCATTTGAGGCACGTCCCGTTGCGGACCATGGTGAAGTTGCCGCACTCCGGACAGGCATCCCCTTCGAAGCCCTTGAGCTTCGCCTCGAGAGCGAAACCAAGGTTGGAGGAGGATGCCTCTCCGACCGCGACGCCGACGACGGCCGCCGTGGCGCCAGGCGCCAAAGCGACGGTTGGGCCGTCTGTCAGTTCGGTGGGCTGGGGACCGGCCTGGATCGCCTGCTCGGCGATCGCGGTGTTGCCGGCCGTCCGGCCGTTCAAGACGTAAAGGTTGCTGCGCACGTAGCCGACGCTGGCAATGCGGTTGACCGCGACGGCGGCCGCCTCGGCCGCGTCGCTGCCTGCGCCGGGAAGGCCTTCGATCTGTCCGCGACCGACGCTGTCGGGGCGCAGGTCGGACTGCTCGACATGGGCGAGGTCAGAGCGTCCGAGGTAGGAGATCGCGAGCTCGCGGAAGATGTAGTCGAGCACCGACGTCGACATCTTGATGGCGTCGTTGCCTTCGACCATGCCCGACGGTTCGAAGCGCGTGAAGGTATAGGCCTCGACGAACTCTTCCAGCGGCACGCCATATTGCAGGCCGATCGAGATCGCGATGGCGAAGTTGTTCATCACGCTGCGGAAAGCCGCACCTTCCTTGTGCATGTCGATGAAGATCTCGCCGACCCGGCCGTCCTCGTACTCGCCGGTGCGCAGATAGACCTTGTGGCCGCCGACGATCGCTTTCTGGGTATACCCCTTGCGGCGCGCCGGCATGCTCTCTCGTCCGGCCCGCACCTCGCGCTCGACGATCCGTTCGACGATGCGCTCGGCAATGACCGGCGCGCGCTGAGCCGGCGTCATCTCGGCAAGATCGTCGTTGACGGCAAGGTCTTCACCCAATGCCATGGCCGACAGCGGTTGCGAGAGTTTCGAACCATCGCGATAGAGAGCGTTGGCTTTCAGGCCGAGCTTCCACGACATCTCATAAGCCTTGCGACAATCCTCGACCGTAGCTGCGTTGGGCATGTTGATGGTCTTGGAGATTGCGCCCGATACGAACGGCTGGGCTGCAGCCATCATGCGTATGTGACTCTCCGCAGACAAGCAGCGAGTGCCATCTCGTCCACAGGGATTCGCACAATCGAACACCGCGAGATGCTCGCGCTTGAGATCGCGCGCGCCTTCGATGCTCATCGTCCCGCAGGCATGAACGTTCGCAGCTGCGACGTCGCTCTTGGAAAATCCGATGCGCATCAGCACGTCGAGCTTGGGATCGGCGAGCGCTTCGTCGTCGAGACCCAGCACGTCGCGGCAGAACGCATCGCCCAGCGTGTAGCGCGAGAAGGCGAAGCGGATGTCGAAGGAGGTCGCGATCGACTTTTCCACACGCTCGATCGCCGCGCGGTCGAAACCGCGGGCCGCGAGCGTCTCGTGATTGATCGCGGGCGCCGCAGCGAGCGAGCCGTGGCCGACGGCAAGGGCGACGATGCGGTCGATGGCGGCCTGGTCGTAGCCCAACGTCTCGAGCGCCTGCGGGACGGTGCGGTTGATGATCTTGAAGTAGCCGCCGCCCGCCAGCTTCTTGAACTTGACCAGGGCGAAGTCGGGCTCGATGCCGGTGGTGTCGCAATCCATCACCAAGCCGATCGTGCCGGTCGGAGCGATGACCGAGACCTGGGCGTTGCGGAAGCCGTGCTGCTCGCCCAGCGCTAAAGCCTTGTCCCAGGCCGATTTTGCCGCCTCGACGAGGGGGGCGTCGGGGCAGTTGGCAGCATCGAGCGGCTGCGGATGGATCGACAGGCCTTCGTAAGCATTGGCCTCGCCATGAGCGGCACGGCGGTGATTGCGAATGACCCGAAGCATGGCACCGCGATTGGCGGCGTAGCCGGGGAAGGCCCCCATCCAGCAGGCCATCTCGGCCGACGTCGCATAAGCGGTGCCGCTCATGAGGGCTGTGAGCGCGCCGGCGATAGCGCGACCCCTGGTGCTGTCGTAGCCGAGGCCGGACGACATGAGGAGGGCGCCCAGGTTGGCGTAACCCAGACCGAGGGTCCGGTAGCGATAGGAGAGTTCGGCGATCCTGCGCGAGGGGTACTGCGCCATCATCACCGAGATCTCGAGCACGACTGTCCACAGGCGCGTGGCGTGCTCGAAGGCGGCGACGTCGATGGTGCCGTCGGCCTGGCGGAACCGCATCAGGTTCAGCGACGCCAGATTGCACGCCGTGTCGTCGAGGAACATGTACTCCGAGCACGGGTTCGAGGCGTTGATGCGCCCCGACTGCGGGCAGGTGTGCCAGTCGTTGATGGTCGTGTCGTACTGCACGCCGGGATCGGCCGAGTGCCAGGCAGCCTCGGCGACGCTGTCCCACAGAGCGCGTGCGCTGACGGTCTTGGCTGTCTTGCCCGTCGTGCGCTCGGTCAGCGCCCATTCCCTGTCCTCCTCGACGGCGCGCAGGAAGGCGTCGCTGACGCGGACCGAGTTGTTGGCGTTCTGGCCCGAGATGCTGAGGTAGGCCTCCGACTGCCAATCGGTGTCGAAGGTCGGGAATTCGATATGCCTATAGCCTTGGCGGGCGAACTGGATGACCCGCTGGATGTAGTTCTCGGGCAGCGCGGCCTTACGGGCGGCGACGATGGCGCGGCGCAGGGTCTGGTTCTTGCGCGGCTCGAACGCGGCTTCACCCTCGCCGTCGAGGCAGGCCTGCATCACCGCATTGAGGTGGCGGTTGGCGAGCTGTGAGCCCGCGACCAGCGCCGCGACCTTCTGCTCCTCGAGCATCTTCCAGGTGATGAACTGCTCGATGTCGGGATGGTCGATGTCGACCGACACCATCTTGGCGGCGCGCCGCGTCGTGCCGCCGGACTTGATGGCGCCCGCCGCGCGGTCACCGATCTTGAGGAACGACATCAGGCCGGACGATTTTCCGCCGCCCGACAGCCGCTCGCCTTCACCGCGCAGGCGGGAGAAGTTGGAGCCGGTTCCCGAGCCGTACTTGAACAGGCGCGCCTCGCGCACCCACAGATCCATGATGCCGCCTTCGTTCACCAGGTCGTCGTCGACGCTCTGGATGAAGCAGGCGTGCGGCTGCGGCCGCTCGTAGGCGGAAGAGGAGGGGTAGGCCTCGCCGTCGCGATGATCGACGAACCAGTGACCCTGGCCCGGACCGTCGATGCCGTAGGCCCAGTGCAGACCCGTGTTGAACCACTGCGGCGAATTCGGTGCGCAGATCTGCGCGGCAAGCATGAAGCAGTGCTCGTCGAAGAACGCGCGGGCATCGTCTTCGCTGTCGAAGTAGCCGCCCTTCCAACCCCAGTAGGTCCAGGCGCCGGCCATGCGCTGAAACACCTGGCGCGCGCTGGTCTCGCCGCCGAAGCGCTGCGCCTCGGGCAACGTCGAGAGAGGCGCGTCGTCTGGCACCGAACGCCACAACCACTGCGGCACGTCGTCCTCGGGCACCTTCTTCAGCTGCAGCGCAACGCCGGCGCGGCGGAAATACTTCTGCGCCAGCACGTCGGCAGCGACCTGCGACCATTCGGCCGGCACGTCGATGCCCTTCATGCTGAAGACGATCGAACCGTCGGGATTGCGGATTTCCGAATCGGCAGCACGAAACGCCATTCCTGCGAACGGCGATCTTCCTGCTTGTGTATACCGACGCTCAAAGCGCATCGACGATCCCCCGTGCCCAG
The DNA here is from genome assembly GCA_023436825.1 of Pseudomonadota bacterium. Next base: position 3,784 of record JAEZHS010000142.1, read on the forward strand.
TTTCCCGTTCTTTCGATGACCCTGTCGGGGTGTGCTCTGTCGCTTGACGAGCACGCACATATGGGCACGGAGCGATACTAAATTACAAAATCTTGTGTGCGCAACTACATTTTGTAGACCTGTGTAAGGGTGGTACTAGATGATGCAAGTGCGCAACAGTGTCGAAAACGGGTGATTCGCATGTCGACAAACGAAGTGAATCGCTCTCGTAATCGCGTCGCGTTGCGCGTTTTTGAGCGCACGCGTACAAGCGGCGCGGTCACTCTCGCAGCGTGGTTTCAGCAATGACGATCGGCACTTGGCTCTTCACGAAGATGCGCGGCGAGCTCGTCGGCACCGACGCCGAAGGCAATCGCTACTATCAGGACAAGCGCATCATCCCCGGTCGCCGGCGCAAGCGCTGGGTGATGTACAACGGTGTCGCCGAAGCCTCGCGCGTTCCGCCCGACTGGCACGGCTGGCTGCATCACACGACCAATGCAGTGCCGCCGGCGGGCGGTCTGCCCCGCAAGGCGTGGCAGAAGGAGCATGTACCCAACCTCACCGGCACCGACTTCGCCTATCGTCCGCCGGGACACACGCTGTCCACTGGAGAGAAGCCCAAGCCGCCTTATGAGGCGTGGCGTCCGGGCTAGGGGACTGCCGTGGGCCGCAACATCGTAGAGACGATCGTGGGCGCGCTGGTCCTCGTGGTGGCCGGCGTGTTCGTCTTCTATGCCTTCGCCAAGTCGGACCGCAGCGGGCCGGCAGGCTACGAAATCATCGCCCGCTTCGACCGCATCGACGGCCTGAAGCGCGGCGCCGACGTGACGCTGAGCGGCGTGAAGGTCGGGACCGTCAGCGGCTTCGACCTAGACCGCAAGACCTACCAGGCCGTCGTGCGCATGCTGGTGTCGTCCAACGTCAGCCTGCCGACCGATACCCACGCCAAGATCGTGAGCGAATCGCTGCTGGGTGGCATGGTCGTGGTGCTGGAGCCCGGCGGCGACACCAAGATGCTGCCGCCCGGCGGTGAGATCGAGATGACCCAGGGCGCCATTCCATTGTCGGAATTGATCGCCAAGTTCATGTTCGGCGGCACGAACTCGGGATCGAAATGATGAGCACACGCACTTCCAAGGCGACGACGGTCTGGCGTCAACCCGACGGCAAGCCGGTGTCCTGCCTCGAAAAGATCAAAGTGCTGAACCAGAACATCCAGGAGATCGAAACCCTCTGCGCCGATGCGCTGGAGGATGGAGTCCTGATGGGATGCGATGCCGACCAGATCAAAGCCGCCCTGCACGAGCTGATCGACGGGCTCGAGGCACCTCACTCGCAAAAAAAGTAGGCGTGCGCCTTCCGCTCCTTCTGACGGCCCTGGCCGTCTTCGCTGGCACAGCTGCGGCACAGACGCCGCAACCCCAGCAGCCGCAGCCGCCGCGCTCGGCCAACGTCAACCTGCGGCCGATTCCCGACGGGCCGGGCAAGCGCGTCGCCGAACTGCAGGGCCTCGACAAGGTAACGGCGCGTACCCAACGCTTCTATGCGCCGGTGGGCGAGGCGACTCGTTTCGGCACGCTCTCGATCACCGTCAGCGACTGCCTGGTGAACGTGCCGGAAGCGCCGCCGGAATCGGTCGCCTATCTCACCATCGTCGACAACAAGCCGGGGCAGGCGGCGGAGAAGCTGTTCGCTGGCTGGATGTTCGCCTCGACGCCGTCGCTCTCGGCGCTCGACCACGGCGTCTACGACGTGCGGGTGTTGTCCTGCACGATGGCGCAGGGATCCTCGCCGTCCAGCTCGCGCTGAAAGCTCGCCGTCGCGTCGATGGCGTCGGCCAGCAGGCCGCGGAATTCCTCGCGCGGGATTTCGACGGCGCCGAAGCTCCTGAGATGCTCGGTCATGAACTGGCAGTCGAGCAGCCTGAACCCGCCCCTGATCAGCCGCGCCACGAGGTGGACCAGCGCCACCTTGGAGGCGTCGCGCTCGCGGCTGAACATGCTCTCGCCGAAGAACGCCGCGCCGATCGACACGCCGTAGAGTCCGCCGACCAGCCGGCCATCGACCCGGCATTCGACGCTGTGGGCATGGCCGCGTCGATGCAGCTCGGTGTAGAGGTCGACGATCGGCTCGTTGATCCAGCTCTCGGGATGGCCCGGCCGCGGCTCGGCGCAGGCGCGGACCGTGTCGGCGAAGGCGGTGTCGGCCGAGACCGCGAAGCGTCCGGCGCGGACGGTGCGCTTCAACCGTTGCGGCAGGTGGAAACCATCGAGCGGCAGGATGGCGCGCAATCGCGGATCGAGCCAGTAAAGCTTGGGATCGTCGCGACGCTCGCCCATGGGAAAGACGCCGATGCGATAGGCCTGCAGCAGCAGTTCGGGCGTGATCTCCATGGTTGATCAACCCACCAACCTCACCCTGAGGAGCGGTCCGCAGGACCGCGTCTCGAAGGG
>JAEZHS010000145.1 GCA_023436825.1 Pseudomonadota bacterium
TCGTCCCCTTCCCGCCCGGCCAGTCGACCGACATCCTGGCGCGCGTGATGGCCGACCAGCTCACCAAGGCGCTGGGCCAGCAGGTCGTGGCCGAGAACCGGCCGGGCGCGGGCGGCAGCATCGGCGCCGACGTCGTGGCCAAATCGGCGCCCGACGGCTACACGCTGCTGATGGTGACGATCTCGACGCACGGCATTGCGCCCGCGATCTATCCCAGGCTGCCCTATGACACCCAGAAGGACTTCGCGCCGATCGCCAATATCGGGCTGACGCCGCAGGTGCTGATGGCGAGCCTCAAGAGCGGCATCACCTCGGTGTCGGATCTCGTCGCCAAGACGAAGGCGGGCGGCGATCTGAACTACGGCTCGTCGGGCAACGGCTCGGCCAGTCACCTGGCGGTCGAGATGCTGAAGAGCGCGGCCGGCATCAAGCTCACGCACGTTCCGTTCAAGGGCAACGCCGATGCGCTGATGGCCCTGCAGGCGGGCGACATCCAGGTGATGTCCGACGCAGTGCCCGGCGCCGTCGGGCCGATCGACACCGGCAAGGTGAAGGCGATCGGCATCGCCGACCAGCGCCGTTCGCCCTTCTTGCCCGACGTGCCGACCGTGGCCGAGCAGGGCATCCAGGGTGTCGTCGCCGTAGGCTGGATCGGATTGTCGGCGCCGGCACGCACCCCCGAACCCGTCCTCGACAGGATCAGCGCCGAGGTCATGAAGATCCTCAAGGAGCCCGAGGTGCTGGACAAGCTCAAGGGCCTCTCCTTCGTGCCGGCCAAGGAATCGCGCCAGGAGTTCGAGGCCTACATCGCCCTCGAGAACGTCAAGTGGAAGAAGATCGTGCAGGACGCCGGCGTGAAGATCGAGTGAGTCTTACCGGACCGCGGTCCGGCAAGGCGTCAGAACTCCAGCAGATTGTCCTTCAGATGCCTGTGCGCATAGGCCTTGCGCGTCAGGCCGCGGCGCTGCAACTCCGGCACCAGGCCGTCGCACACCTCGATCACATAGCGCCGGTCGAAGTAGCTGTTGAAGATCAGGAAGCCGTCGCCGCCCACCTCCTCCATGATGTCCTGCATCATGCCGGCGACATGGTCGGCGGTGCCGGTGAAGTCGACGCCGCCCTTGCGGGCATAGCTCTGCAGGATCGAGCGCGGCGTCTTGCCCACCCATTTGGCGAGCGCCGACTGATGCCCGTTGGTCGTGAGGTCCGTGGGCAGCGGCTGGTCGAGGTCGTACTTGGCGAAGTCGATGCCGGTCAGGCGCGACATGCCCGACAGGTGCAGGTCGAGATGCTTCTCGGCCTCGGCCTGCTCCATGCCCTGGCGCTCGCGCGCCGCCTCCATGCTCACGTCGATGATCGGATGGGCGAGGAACAGCACCTTGATGTCGTCGGGATTGCGGCCGTACTCGGCGGCCTGCTGGCGCACCCGGTCGCGATAGGCCTTCATGCTTTGGACGCTGCCGCCGCCCTCGGTGATGATGGTGTCGGCCCAGCGCGAGGCGAAGCGCTGGCCGCGCGGCGAGCCGCCGGCCTGGCAGATCGGCACGCGGCCCTGCGGCGAGCGCGGCGCGTTGAGCGGCCCGCGGCAGCGGAAATACCTGCCCTCGTGGTTGATGGGATGGACCTTGGCGCCGTCGGCGAACATCGGCCTCTCGCGGTCGAGCACGACGGCGTCGGGCTCCCAGGCCTCCCACAGGCGGGTCACCACGTCGGCGAATTCGTCGGCGACGTCGTAGCGCTCGTCGTGCGGCCGGTGCTTGTCGTAACCGTAGTTCTGCGCCGCGCCGTCGTTGCTGCCGGTGACGCAATTCCAGCCGATGCGGCCTTCGGTGACGTGGTCGAGGGAATTGACCAGCCGCGCCAGGAGGTACGGCGGATATTCCGACACCGACAGCGTGGGCACGAGGCCGAGATGCGTCGTCGCCTGCGCAAGATACGGCACCAGCACCGCGGGATCGAGCTTGGGCGCGCTCGCGGCATATTGCAGGTAGGTGTCGTGGCTGCCCTTGTAGGTGTAGGGCACGTTCGAGGAGTCCTCGATGATGATGTAGTCGAAGCAGGCCCGTTCCATGCCGCGCGCCAGGTCGACGAACAGGTCGGGCATCATCCAGCGATGGAGGTCGCTGCCCGGCCAGTCGCCGCGCCAGCTCTTGGGGCCGTAGCCCTGCGACAGGAACCACGCCAGGTGGAACTGCTTCTTCATGCCTCGGGCCTCACTATTCGCCGTCCGGCGCCTCGGCAAGCTGCCGCTGCGGCAGCCCGGCAATCTCGGCGATCAGCTTCTTGGTCAGCGCCCGGCCGAACGAGTCGTGGCTTTCGGCGACGACGGTGAAGGCGCCGAAGCCGCCGATGACATTGTCCTGAAAATACTTCTCCAGACCGCCCGGCGGATGGGTGTGCTCGGGGCGGAACGATTCGGAAAGCGGCGTCAGGATCACCAGTCCGTTGATGGTGATGCCCTTGGCAAGCGCCTCGTCGCGGGCATCGGTCACCGAGCGGCCGGAGTTGTTGTTGCCGTCGCCGGAGATGTCGATGACGCGCCGCTCCGCCGTGAAGGGCGCGCGCTCGATCTGCTGCACGGAGAAGTCGATGGCGTTGCTGATCGAGGTGCTGCCGGCGAAGGATCGCGGCATCTCGACCAGCTTGTCGCCGAAGCTGCGCGCCGATTCGCCGTCGCCGATCACGGTCCAGTCGACCACCACGTTCTGCTGGCCCGCCGTCGCCCATTCGAGAAAGCAGATGGCGATCCGCCTGTTCGGCCCGGAGGCAATGGCCCTCACCACCTCCGGATGGGTGATGGCGGCGGCGGCGCCCTCGCGCTGCAGCTTGAACTTGGGCTCGGTCACGCTGCGCGAGACGTCGGCCGCGAGCACCAGCAGCAGGTCGACCGGCTCGGCCGCTCGCGCCGACGGCGATGACAATGCCAACACCAGGCTCAGCAGGACGACTACCACTCTCGTGACACGGGTCATTTGCCGATCCATCCAGGCCACCCGCACAGCCTAGAGCGGTTCGGGATGCTAGTCAGCCGCCGCGAACATTTTGCGCAGCGAGCCCATGTCTGCGATACGCTGCATCCAGGCGAACGAGCCCTCCTCCTTCATCGCCCGCGCCCCGTCGACGAAAGCGGCGAGCGCCAGCCGGTTGAGGGCGCCGCCGACGCTGATGCGCTTGGCGCCCGCCGCCGCCACGTCGGCCACGGTGATGCCGGGTTCGAGCCAGCCGGTCACCACGTTCAGCGGCCGGTCGACCGCCTCGACCACGGCACGGATCTCGGCCGCGGTCCTGAGGCCCGGCGCATAGAGCACCTCCGCCCCGGCCGCCGAGTAGGCTTTCAGGCGGCGAATGGTGTCGGCCATGTCGTTGCGGCCACGGATCAGGTTCTCGGCCCGCGCCGTCAGGACGAAGGGCACCGGCAAGCTTCTGGCAACGGCGACTGCGGCGCGGACGCGCTCCACCGACAGGTCGAAATCGTAGATCGGCGATTTGGGGTCGTTCGAATAGTCCTCGATCGAGCCGCCGGCCAATCCCGCCTCGGCGGCCAGCCGGATCGTCTCGGCGGCAGCGGCCGGCTGGTGGGCGAAGCAGTTCTCGAGGTCGGCGTTCACCGGCAGGTCGGTCGCCTGGACGATCTCGCGGGCGTTGGCGAGCACCTGCTCGCGCGTCACGCCGGGACGCCCCAGATTGTTGGCGACGCCGAGGCTGGTGGTCGCGAGTGCCTCGTAGCCCAGGCCTGCCAGGATCTTGGCCGTTCCCGCATCCCATGGGTTGGGGATGAGGAAGCAGCCCGACCGCTGGTGCAATGCCCGAAATGAAGCCGTCTTCTCTGCTTGAGTGTGCATGTGCCGTCTCCTTCGATCGGCGAGAGGATCGACTGCGGACAGGCTTCTGTCGAATGCATAGTATCTTTCACGAGCATCAGGAAAACGGATCGATGGACATTGACGGCCTGAAGACCTTCGTCGCCATCGCCGAGCTCGGCGGCTTCACCCGCGCCGGCGCGCGGCTGCACCGCTCACAGCCGGCGATCAGCCGCCGGCTCGGCCTGCTGGAGCAGGAGCTGGGCGTACCCTTGTTCGATCGCCTGCGCGGACGGGCGCGATTGACCGAAGCCGGCCGCGCCTTCCGTCCGCATGCCGAAGCGGCGCTGGCCGCATTGAAGGACGGCCAGGAGGCCGTGCGCGACCTGCAGTCGGGTTTGTCGGGCAGCCTGTCGCTCGCCCTGGTCGGCACGCTCGCCGACACGCGCATCGTCGACACGCTCAGCCGCTTCCGCCGCCGGGCGCGCGGCCTGCGGCTCGAATTGCGCACCGCCTCGAGCGCCGAAGTGACCGACCTCGTGCGCCGCGGCGAGGTCACGCTCGGCCTGCGCTATTTCTTCGCCGAGGGTACCGACCTCACAACCCATGCCGCCGGCGCGGAGGCAATGCTGGTGGTCGCGGCCGCGGGCCACCCGCTGGCCGGCCGCCGCGTCCGCAACGTCCAGGCACTGCACGGCGAGCGCTGGGTCGGCTTCCCTCCGGTACGCAACGAGCGCGATTCATCGGGCCATCTGCTCGCCCGCCAGCTCGTGCGCGCCGGCCTCGACGATGCCGACGTCACCTTGATCGACAGCCTGACGGCGCAGAAGCGCCTTGCCCAGGCGGGCTTCGGCCTGGCCCTGGTGCCCGAAAGCAGCGTGAGCGACGAGCTGCGCCGGGGCCTGCTGGTGACCCTGGACGTGCCGGCGCTGCGTTCCGTCAATCCGATCACCGCCATCCACCGCCGCAACGGCTATCTCAGCCCGGCCGCCAAGGCGTTGCTGGCGCTGTTGACGGAGAAGCCGCTGAAGCCAAGGCGGGGCTGACGCTCATGCTCTTCCGGGACCGCGCGCATCCGGCGCGCTCATGAATCATGAGCGTAGGGAGCCGAAATCGACCTTCGGTCGATTTCGGCGTGGAAGCTCGCGGTCCGGAAGATCATGACACCATCGCCGGCCGCTTCGATCGCCATGGCATCGCCGTCTCGTAGGCATGGGCGGCGCGCAGCAGTGTCGGCTCGGTGAACGGCTTGCCGGCGAGTTGCATGGCTACCGGCAGGCCGCCCTCGCCGAAGCCGGTGCAGATGCTGATGGCCGGAAAGCCCGTGACGTTGCACGGCATCGTGAAGGACGGCTTCTCGATGCCCGACCACTTGGGCACGTTGTCGAGACGCGGCGCCGCGGCGGGCGCCGAGGCCATGACGATGACGTCTAGGTCGGCCATCGCCTCAGTCATCTCCCGGCACAGCACGCGGCGGCGGCGCGTCGCCTGCACGATGTCGGGCCCGGTCAGCATTGCCGCGAGCGCCACGCGATCGCGCAGCATCTCGCTGTAGTCGGTGAAGCGCTCGCGCAGCCAGGGCCCGTGCAGCGCGAAGGCCTCGGTGATCATGATCAGCCAGCCGACGGCGAAGTACTCGACCATCGGCGACAGGGTGATGTCGCGGACGTGGGCCCCTTCCTTACGGAAGAAATCCAGCGCCCCGTCGATGCCGGCGCGCGTGGCATCCGACGCACGATTGTCGGTCTCGAAGAAGTGCCGGACCACGCCGATGCGCAGCCCCTGGGCGCCCTTGCCGAGCTCGGCAGTGAAGTCCGGCACCGGGCGATCAGCGCTCGCCGGGTCCTCGGGATCATGGCCGGCCATGCCCTGTAGCAGCAGCGCGCAGTCCTCCGCCGTCCAGGCCATCGGCCCGGCGTGGTCGAGCGAATAGGCGAGCGGCAGGATGCCGACACGGCTGCACAAACCATAGGTCGGCTTGATGCCGGCGATGCCGCAGAGCGCCGCCGGGCCGCGGATCGAGCCGCCGGTGTCCGACCCTGTGCCGCCCATGATGAGTCCGGCTGCGACCGCCGCGCCGGTGCCCGAGGACGACCCCGCCGTGAAGTGCTCGCGGTTCCAGGGATTGCGCGCCGGCGGCCATGGCAGGTCGAACGACGGTCCGCCGAAGGCGAACTCGTGCGTCGAAAGCTTGCCCAGCAACGCCGTCCCCGCCTCCGCCCACTTGGCGACGGTGCGCGCATCGCGCGTCGGCACGTTGTCCTTCAGGAGCTTGGAATGCGCCGTCGTGCGGATGCCCGCGGTGTTGTAGATGTCCTTGTGGGCGATCGGAATGCCGTCGAGCTTGCCGCGCAGCGAGCCCGACATCTGCCGCGCCTCGGCGGCCTTGGCATCGGCCAGCGCCCGCTCCTGCGTCACCATCAGGAACGCATTGAGCTGCGGATCGAGGCGTCCGATGCGCTCGAGGTGGGTTTGGGTGAGCTCGACCGGCGACAGCTTTTTCGCCGCGATGAGCTTGGCGGCTTCGGCGATGGTCAGGATCGACATCACTTCTGGTCCACGTCGAAGGTAAGAGCAGGTTCTGCCTCGCGCGGCAGCGGCGCGTTCACGCGCTCGATCAGGCGCTGGAAGATCACGGCGCCCGGCAGGATACCCTTCACCTGATCCGGCGTCAGGGCGAGCCCGGCGCGCTTCAGGATGGCATCGAGTTCGGTTTCGTCGATCGGGTGAGGCACGGGCATTCCTTTCGTCTTTTGGATAGCGCACGATAGCGCATGATCATCGATCGCATAGACCCTATCGCCCTGCGGATTCCGAAATCGACGGGCGGCGGCGACGCGCTGCACCTCGTCCTATGCAAGGTCACGGCCAAGTCGGGCCTGGTCGGCTACGGCGAATGCCTGTGCCTGCGACCGTCCATGCAGCAAAGCCTGGTCGCAGCCATGCGCGATATCATGGCGCCGCTGTTCCTCGGCAAGTCGGTGGACGAGCGCGAACGCCTGAATGTCGAAGCGCGCGTGCGTTTCGCTTCGTTCGGCCGCGCCGGCACCAATCTCAACGCCCTCGCCGCAATCGACATGGCCCTCTGGGACATCGCCGGCAAGGCCGCCGGCCGCTCGCTGTTCGACCTGCTGGGTGGCGCCGAGCGCGCGCACGTACCGGTGATGGCGAGCCTCGATCGCTACAACGACGCGACCAAGGTAGCGGCGCGCATCGAGCAGGCGCTTGCAGCCAAGGTCGCCGCGGTAAAAGTCCACGAATTCGACCTCGACGTCATCGAAGCGGCCAGAAAGGTCGTCGGCCCGCAAATTCCGTTCGTCGCCGACTGCAACAACGCCCACACCCTCTCCGAGGTTTTGAGTGGCCTCGCGCGGTGGCAGGCGCTCGATCTCCTGTGGCTGGAAGATCCGGTATGGCCGCCGGAAGCCCTGCTCGCCGGACCGTCGCTGCCGCGCATCACCGTCGGGCTGGGCGCCGATCTCGGCTCGGCCGAGCAGCTTGCCGTCTATGCCAAGGCGCCGGTCGGTGTCCTGCAGCCCGACATCTGCATGATCGGCGGCGTCTCGGAGAACCGACACGCCGTGGCGCTGCTCGACCGGCGCGGCGTTTCGATCGCGCCGCACACGCCCTTCATCGGACCGGCCGGGCTCGCCACCCTGCACTTCCTGGCGACGATGAAGCAGCCCGCCTACTACGCCGTCATCGAGGCCGAGCCGCACATGGACATGTACGGCGACAGCGGCCTCACGCGCTGGCAGCCCGAGCTTGATGTCCCGACCGGGCCTGGCCTCGGCTTCGATCCGAATCCGGCATTTTTGGAGAAATACCGCCTGTAATCGGGAGCGCGGGCCTCTGGCCCGCACTCCCGTTACGGCTTGACCTTCCGGCCGAGCATCGACTCGTAGACGCGCAGCACGGAGGTGCTGTCGTCGGGTCCCCAGCCCATGCCCTTGGCGAGGCGTTGCAGGTTGTGCGTCGAAGCGCCCTGGTACAGCGGCACGCCGAGCTCATCACCGAGCTCGAGCGCGAGATGCAGGTCCTTGTAGGCGAGATCGAGGGCGAAGGACGGCGGCGAGTACTTGCCCGGCAGCGCGCGCAAGGTGAAGTTCTTGATGGCGTTGGAGTTGCCGCTCGACGTCGAGATCACATGCAAAAGCTTCTCCGGGTCAAGCCCGTAGCCGGTGCCGAGCATCATGCCTTCGACCAGGGCGGACATGTTGCAGAACGACAACATGTTGTTCACCAGCTTGGCCACCGTGCCACTACCCAAGCCGCCCATGTGGATCACGTTGGCGCTGAACGACTGCAGCACCGGCAGGGCATCGTCGAATACCTTCTTGTCGCCACCCACCATGATGG
>JAEZHS010000674.1 GCA_023436825.1 Pseudomonadota bacterium
GGGGTCCGCGCCCCACAGGGGGCGCGGCGAAGCCCGGCTCGTCGGCGGCCTTCAACGCGGTCTCGAACAGCCGCACACAATCGGCCGCGTCGTAGGTATAGCCGCTCGCCGCCGCGTACGGCATCTCGTCGGCCTTGAGCAGGTTCAGCCGGCGCAGTTCGGCCGCCGTGCGGCCGGTCTCGTGGGCGGCGAGGTCGACCAGCCGCTCGAGCAGGAACAACGCCTCGGGCTTGCCGGCGCCGCGGATGGCGTCGACTGGCACGGTGTTCGTGAAGGCGCAGTCGAAGTCGATGCGGATCGCCGGGATGCGGTAGAGGCCGGAGATGACCTTGGCGAGACCCGTGGTCGGGATGGTCGGTGCGAACATCGAGACATAGGCGCCGTAGTTGGCCTCAGCCTTGACGCGCAGCCCCAGGAACTTGCCTTGGGTGTCGAGGGCGAGTTCGGCGCTGGCGACGAGGTCGCGGGCGTGGCTGTCGCTTTGCGCCAGCTCCGCGCGCTCGCAGGTCCAGCGCAGGCCGCGCCTGAGCTTGCGCGTGGCCCAGGCGATCAGCGTCGATTCGGCATAGATCGGATATTTCGGCCCGAAGCCGCCGCCGACATCCTCGGTCACCAGCCTGAGCTTGTCCTTGGCGACGTTCAGCACGCGCTCGCACATCAGCCGGTGCGGGATCTGCACGCCTTGCGAGGAGAAGGTGACGGTCACGAGGTCGTCCACCGCGTCGTAGGCCGACCACGCTGCGCGCGTCTCCATGTAATGCACGATCTGGCGTGGGGAGCGGATGGACAGGGTCGAGACATGCGCAGCACGCGCGAAGGCGGCGTCGGTCGCTGAGACGTCGCCCTTGCCCCATCGGCACATCAGGTTGCCCGACACGTCGTCGTGGACCAGTGGTGCACCGGCGGCGAGGGCTTGCGCTGCCGTGATGACGGCCGGCAGCGTCTCGTAGTCGATCTCCAGCACCTCCGCCGCGTCGCGCGCCTGGTCGAGCGTGCTCGCGACGATCATGGCAACGATGTCGCCGACATGGCGCACCTTGCCCGGCGGCATCGGGAGATGGGCAGGCTCGCGATGACGGTTCCCGGCTTCGTCCTTGATCTCACTGATCGCCGGCAGGTGGCCGACCTTGTCGACCAAGAGGTCGTCGGCGGTGTAGATCGCCGCGACACCAGGTGAGGCCAGGGCCGCCGCCTTGTCGATGCCGGCGATGCGCGCATGGGCGTGCGGCGAGCGTACGAACAGGACGGCGAGGGCGCCGGCCGGCGCGGTGTTGTCGGCATAACGGCCGCGGCCGGTCAGCAGGCGGCGGTCCTCACGTCGGGTCAGCGGCTGACCGAGCGTCACTGAAGCGTTCATGACGTCGGGTATACCGGCTTTCGGCGTTGGCCCGTGACGAGGAAAATCTTAGCCTCAGATTACTCCTGTTCTGGTGCTGATGGCCTTGCAGCCGGGCCGCGGGCATGGCAACTCGGACTCCATGGATAGCCTCCTGATCCTGATCAGCGTGTTCGCCGTCTTCATCCCGGCGCTCATCCTGCCGGGACCGGATTTCGTCGCCGTGGTGCGCTCGTCCATGACGCACGGCACGCGCGCCGGCCTGCTGACGACCCTCGGCGTATCCACGGGGCTCTGCATGTACTCGACGCTCAGCCTTCTGGGCCTGTCGGCGATCCTGGTGGAGTACCAGTGGCTCACCTGGACGGTGCGGGTGCTGGGCGGCTGCTATCTCGCCTATCTCGGCATCAAGCTCCTGCGTGCCAAGCCGCAGACGATCGACCTTGATCAGCAGCCCAGGCGCCCGGCCGGAAAGCGCGCGATCCTGTTCGGCTTCCTGGTGACGCTCACCAATCCCAAGGCGATCGTGTTGTTTGCCAGCGTGTTCGCTACGGCTGTTACCGCCTCGACGCCGACCTGGCTGATGGTTTTGATGATCGGCCTCGTGACGGCATCGTCGCTTGTCTGGTATTCCTGCGTCAGCCTGTTCATGTCCTCCGGCCCGGTGATGCGGCGTTTCCAGAACGCGCGGCACTGGATCGAGCGGGCGGCAGGCGTCTGCTTCATCGGCCTCGGCGGCAAGGTTCTGGCCGACGCCGGGAGACCGATATCGTAAGCTTGTTTAACTGAGTGCCTGGCTTTCCACTGGACGAGGGGTCATCCGCCATGTCCGAGGCGCCACCGAATCGCAATCCTGCCTTTGAAGCCGTCATCAGGCGGCTGCTTGCCAGACGGCGGCCGCAGCCAAGGAGCGCGCCCGGCAAGAGCCAGGCGCGGTCCTCGTCGAGAAAGAAATCCCGGGCGGCCTGAGGTCTACGCGGCCAGCGCGTCGCTGATGACCTTCAGCGCAGTGTCGATGTCCTTGCGGTTGACGTCGAGATGCGTCACCGCGCGGATGCGCGTCGCGGTGTTGGCGCCGATGCCGACGCCGCGCTCGCGGCAAGCATCGACCAGCCGCGCCGAGGTCCAGCCGGGCTTGGTGATCTCGAAGAACACCAGGTTGGTCTCCATGCGGGGCACGTCGATCTGGATGCCCTTGATGTTGGCCAGTCCCTCGGAGAGGTGGCGCGCATTGTCGTGGTCCTCGGCCAGGCGGTCCCAGTTGTGGTCGAGGGCATAGAGGGCCGCGGCAGCGATCACGCCGGACTGGCGCATCGAGCCGCCCAGCATCTGCTTCTGGCGCCAGGCTTCCTTGATGAACGCCTTGTCGCCCGCGAGGCTGGCGCCGACCGGCGCGCCCAGGCCCTTGGTGTAGTCGAGCCACAGTGAATCGACGCAGGCGGCGTAGTCGGCGGCCTTCACGCCCGACTTCACCGAGGCGTTGCAGAGACGCGCGCCGTCCATGTGCAGGGCCACGCCCGCCTCGCGCGCGACCTTGGTCACGCCCTGCATGGTGGCGAGCGGCCACACCGTGCCGAAGCCGCCGTTGGACGTGTTCTCGATCGACACCAGCCGCGAGCGCGGGGCGTTGCGGCTGTTGGGATCGCGCAGCGCGGCCTTGACCTGCTCGCCGGTGAACACGCCGTTGGGTCCTTCGATCGCGCGGATCATCACGCCGGAATTGGCAGCCGGACCGCCGGTCTCGGCATTGATGATGTGGGCGGTGCGGTCGGCGATCACCTCGTCGCCGAGCCGGCAGTGCACGCGGATGGCGATCTGGTTGGCCATGGTGCCGCTCGGCAGGAAGACGGAGTCCTCCTTGCCCAAAAGCTCGCAGACGCGCTCGCGCAGGCGGTTGACCGTGGGGTCTTCCATCTTCTGCTCGTCGCCGACCTCGGCGTCGGCCATGGCCTTTCGCATGCCGGGCGAGGGCTTGCTCTTGGTATCGCTGTAAAGATCGATGAAACGGTTTTGCATGGCGTGTCGTGTTCTCCTGCTTCACCATAGCGGCAATCGGCAGGTGGAGGAAACATGAGCCAGTTTGCGGCCCAGCCCGCAGCTTCGGTAATGCCGGAGGAATTGCTTTACGGCGTCGATGGCGCCATCGCCACCATCACGCTGAATGCACCACAGCGGATGAACACGATTTCCGGACCGATGCTCCGGCAGCTCACCGATGCGCTGGTTCGAGTGAACGAGGACAAGGCGGTGCGTGTCGTCATCCTCACCGGCACCGGCCGCGCCTTCTGCGCCGGCCTCAATCTCGAGGCGCAGAGCAAGGGCACCGACAATCTCAGCGTGGGCTCGGGCGCCACGCCGACCAACATTGACCTGCGCAACACGCCGCCGCCGGTGCTGCACGCCATGGACAAGCCGGTGATCGCCGCACTCAACGGCTCGGCCGCAGGCTACGGCCTCGACCTGGCGCTGGGCGCTGACATCCGCGTCATGGCGCAGTCGGCCAAGCTCGCCGCCTCCTACGCCAAGCGCGGCGTGCTGCCCGAATCAGGCGGCACCTGGTACCTGCCGCGCATGCTGGGCTGGGCGAAGGCGGCCGAGCTGATCTTCACCGGGCGCACGCTCAATGCCGCGCAGTCGCTGGAGATCGGCCTGGTGAACAAGGTCGTGCCCGACGCCGAGGTTTTAGGCACCGCGCGGGAGCTGGCGCTCGAGATCGCAGCCAATGCACCGCTCGCCATCCAGGCCGCCAAGCGCATGATGCGCATGGCCTGGAACGAACCGTTCAACGAGCATGTCCATCACGTCTTCCTGCAGCTGCTTCCCCTGATGCAGACCGAGGACATGAAGGAGGGCGTCAAGGCGTTTCTCGAAAAGCGCGAGCCGCAGTTCAAAGGACGCTGACTCTTCCTCCTCCCGCGTCATACGGAGGAGGGTAGGGAGGGGGAAGCATCAGGCACGATGTCCGACAATTTCAGATCATGATCTTCGCCTTCCACAAATCCTCTGTGACGCTTTCCCCCTCCCTGCCTCCCCCGTATTACGGGGGAGGTGATGAAGGAGACCTGCCGTGAAATTCACCTGGTTCCACCTGATGCCCTGGCCGCACATGCCGGACGATTTTCGGCAGAAGCACCGCTCGGTTTGGGTCGACCTGCCCAACCGCATGTACGAGCCCGAGCTCGGACACATCGCCTATCACCAGTATCTCGACCAGCTCGAATACGCCGAGTCCGTCGGCTTCGACGGCATCGGCGTCAACGAGCACCACGCCAATGCCTACGGCCTGATGCCATCGCCCAACATCATGGCGGCGACGCTGACGCGGCGGACCTCCAAGGCGGCCCTCGTCGTGCTGGGCAATTCGATCGCGCTCTACAATCCGCCCCTGCGCGTGGCCGAGGAGATGGCCATGCTCGACGTGCTGTCGGGCGGACGGCTGGTCGCGGGCTTCCCGGTCGGCACGTCGATGGACACCAATTACGCCTACGGCACCATCCCGGCGCTGACACGCGAGAAATACGCCGAGGCGCACGATCTCATCCGCAAGGCGTGGGCGGCCGACGAGCCGTTCGCCTTCAACGGCCGCTACACCAAGCTGCGCTACGTGAATTGCTGGCCCAAGCCGATCCAGCGGCCGGCGCCGCCGATCTTCATTCCCGGCGGCGGCTCGGTCGAGACCTACGACTTCTGCCTCGACAATACCTATTCGTATTCCTACCTGAGCTACTCGGGCTATCTGCGCGCCAAGCTCTTGATGGAGGGTTACTGGAAGCGCGTGGCCGAGCGCAAGGCGGACGAATCGCCCTACCGCGCGGGCTTCGCCCAGGTGATCTGCGTCGCCGACAGCGACGCCGAGGCCGAGCGGCTCTACTGGCCGCACGTGAACTATTTCTACAATCGCTGTCTGCACGTCTATCCGGGCTTCGCCGACGCGCCGGGCTATCGCACGGTCAAGACCATCCAGACCGGCGCGCTGTCGCAATTCACCCAGGCCGCCGCGCGCAACTATCCCAACATGACCTGGAAGGATCTCGTCGACGGCCGCTATGTCGTCGCGGGCTCGCCCGGGACGGTGCGCCAGCAGATGGAGGAGCTGATCAAGACGCTGCGGGTAGGCAACATCTTCTGCCTGATGCATGTCGGCAACATGCCGAACGACAAGGTGCGCTACTCCACGAGCCTGTTCGCCGAGAAGGTGATGCCGCACCTGCGCAACCTGTGGCCCGAGTGGAACAACCACGACGACCGCTTCTGGGTGCATCCGATGAACGAACCGGTGCCGTTGAGGATGGCTGCGGAATGACTGGCTGCAAGCACGCTATGCCAATGGCACACCTCACCCCGAGGAGCGCGCGCAGCGCGCGTCTCGAAGGATGGGCCGCAGTCGTGTTGTTGCCCACCCTTCGAGACGCGGTCCTACGGACCGCTCCTCAGGGTGAGGTGTGTGTACGAGCAATGAATCAGCCATGAAAACCCGCTTCCTCACGCTCAAGCCTTCGGGCATCCGCATCCAGGTCGTCGAAGCCGGCAAAGGTCGCGACCTTCTTTATCTCCACGGTGCGGGCGGCCACATGCCGGCCGATCCGCTGATCGCAGCCCTTGCCACTAAGTACCGCGTCGTGGCGCCATTGCTGCCGGGCTACGGCCAGTCGACCGGCGAGGATGAGCTGCGCGACATGCTCGACATAGCTTTGCACGGGCTCGACGTTCTCGACGCGTTGAAACTCGAGAAGCCCATCGTCGTCGGCCATTCCATGGGCGGGATGATCGCGGCCGAGATGGCGGCGATTGCGCGCACCGAAGTCGCCAAGCTCTGTCTGCTGGCGCCGGCGGGCTTGTGGCTCGACGACCATCCGATCACCGACATCTTCTCCAAGCTGCCCTACGAGTTGCCGGCGTTACTGTTCCATGACGCCGAAGCCGGCGGCCGGCTCCTGGCGTCGGGCGGTGACATGAACGACCCGGAATTCCTGAAGCAGTTCCTGGTGATGAATGCTCGCCGGCTTGGCATGGCAGGCAAGATCCTTTTTCCCATCCCGGACCGTGGCCTCGGCCAGCGTCTGCACCGTATAACCGCCAGGACGTTGATCGTGTGGGGCGCGGAGGACGCGTTGATCCCGCCGGTCTATGGCCCTGCCTTCAAAAAGGCGATTTCCAAATCGAAGTTGGTTAGGGTCGCCAAGGCCGGGCATGCTGTGGGGCAAGAGAAGCCAGCTGCCGTGCTCGAGGCGATCAGAGAATTCTTCTAAGGGAGACAAGAGCGATGCTGAAGGGTGCAATTGTCGGCGTGTTGGCCGGTCTGCTGGTCGCGGGCGCTGCCCATGCCGATCCGGTCGTCTATACGTGGACCGGCTATGGCAAGAACGTCCCTGGCAGCTCCAAGTGCCCGACCTACAAGATGGTGATCGACGTCACCGTCAACGGCGACGCGGTCAAGGGCCGGTTCCAGCAGGAAGGCCGCCCCGAACGCGGCTTCGAGACCACGCTCGGCAAGAATGGCGCCATCAAGACGGCCGCCATGGTCGGCGGTGGCGGCATGATGGATGTCGTCGGTCAGATCAAGGAGGGCGACTCCAAGATCAAGCTGTACGGTTACTGCGAGTTCGAAGGGCCGCTCACCAAGAAGTAGCGGTAGGCGTCGGCCTGCTGGGGCGCTAACTTCGCCGCTGCGCTACTGCCCGGGGGCCTGAAATGAGATCCGTGAGACTTGCCGTTGCCGCCATTGCCATGGCGGCATTCCTGCCGGGTGCGCCCAAAGCGATTGCCGCCGACGGCTTCGACCTGGTGGTGCTCGGTGCGCTGGGTGGCATTCAGGACGGCAATCTCAGCGCCTCGCTGATCCATCCGCACGGCGACAATCGCGGGGTGACCTGCGATGCCGGTACCCTGGTGAATGGCCTGCGCGTCGCCGAGGAGAAGGGCGCCTTCGCCAATGTCAGCGTGCCGGCCGATTCGCCGCAGAGCCGCGTCGGCTACATGCTCACCAATGCGATCAAGGGCTACCTGATCAGCCACGCCCATCTCGACCATGTCGCCGGACTGATCGTCGCCTCGCCCGACGACAGCAAGAAGCCGATCTACGTCCTGCCCTCGGTCGGCGCCGATCTCGTCGAGACCTATTTCAACTGGCGCGCCTGGCCGAACTTCAGCGATCGCGGCAAGGCCCCGCAGCTCAAGAAGTACGCCATCGCCGAGCTGAAGCCCGGGGAGGCGATGCCGATCGCCGACACCGCCATGACCGTGACCGCCTTTCCGCTGGCCCATGGCGGCACGGAATCGACGGCTTTCCTGCTGGAGAGCGGCGGGGACGGCATCCTGTGTTTCGGCGATACCGGCCCCGACGCGGTCGAGAAGGGCACGCGGCTCGCCGACGTCTGGGCTGCCGTGGCCGAGCGCGTGAAGCAGAAGCGGCTCAAGGCCATCGTCATCGAGGTGTCTTACACCAGCGACCGGCCCGACAACCTGCTGTTCGGCCATCTGACGCCGCGCTGGCTGATGGAGGAGCTGCGCAAGCTCGATGGCCTCGCCGGCGGTAAGGCGCTGAAGGACCTGCCGGTGATCGTGAGCCACATAAAGTACTCGCTGACCAAGGAGCAACCGCAGCGCCAGCTCCTGCAGGAGCTCGAGGCGGCCAACGACGTGGGCGTCCGCCTCGTCATTCCTGAGCAAGGCAGCCGATGGCACTTCAAGTGAGCGCCTAGGATGCCGATTCACTGGATGATCGATTCCCGGCAGGAGCTTGTCGTCGTGACAGCGGAAGGCGACGTCACGCGCGCCGATGCCGAGGAATATCTCGACGTCGTCGAGGGCAGCGGCGCGCTCGCCTATCGCAAGCTGTACGACGGCAGGGCCGGTACGCTCGTGATGGATCACGAGGAGATGATGGCGGTCGCCGCCAGGTTCAGGGGCTATCATCATCGCCGGGTCGGCGCGCTCGCGATCGTGCTGCTTCACGATCAGGCCGATCTGGTGGCGCGCATGTTGGGAGTCCTGGCCTCTGCGGAACGGCCGCTCAGGCTCTTTACCAGCCCGATTCCAGCGCGACGATGGCTCGAAAGCCTGGTGCCGGCGCAATGACTTCAGCGGAGGCTCGTATTCCGTGAGCAACGACAACTGGGGCTGGCGGGCCCGCATCGGCCTGTTCATCGTCGGCAATGAAGCCGTGCCGGAAGCTGAATGGTGGGCGATGGCGCCACCGGGTGTATCGGTGCATGCCGCCCGCGTGACGGCGCGCGCCCCCTGGCTACGCTGGCGTGACGATCGCCGGGACGTCGAGCCGGAGGACGACCTGGTGCGCGGCTGCCGCCAGTTCGCCGCCATGCGACTGTCGACGGTCGTGATCGCCCACAGTTCCAGCAGCCTTCTGGGTGGCAAGGGCTGGGACGAGGCTGCGGTGGTGAGCCTGCTCCCGCTGCTGGGTGACGGAACCATAGTCACCACCAACGGCATCGACACCTGTGCTGCCCTTCGGGCTTCAGGCAGCACGCGGCCCTTCCTGGTGCTGCCTCCCTGGTTCAACGACGAGACAGTGGCGGCAGGCTGCCGATACTATGCCGATCACGGTTTCACGCTCGCCGGCCATCTGCGCTATGACCCAGGCCGCAAGTGGCGCGACCTGGCGCCCGGCGACCTGGTCGGACAGGGCGCGGGCTTCGAGCAGGAGATCGAGCCGCTTTACGGCCAGATTCGGGCGGCGTGCCCGGCCGATGCCGACGGCGTGCTGATCGCCGGCACCGGCTTTCGCTGCGTCGGCATCCTTGAGGCACTGGAGCAGGATCTCAAGCGTCCGGTGATCTCGGCCAACCAGGCGAGCCTCTGGCACAGCCTGCGCTCGGCCGGCGTCCAGGCGAAGGTCGACGGCTACGGCGGTCTGCTGCGCTCATAGTCTTCCGGACCGCCGGCCTCCGGGAGGCCCATTGTCTTCGTCTCCTGGACCGCGCGCCTCCTGGCGCGCGCATGCGCAGGCGCGAGCGGGACGCTCGCGGTCCGGAAGAGCATGAGCGGACCGGAGGCCCGCGCTCCCGTCAGAGCAGCGCGTCGTAGCCGCGTTCGTTGAACTGCAGCAGGCAGAAGCCGTGGCCGAATGGATCGGCCAGCATGGCGATCCGGCCCCAGGTCGTGTCCTTGGCCGGGGCTTCGAGCTTGGCACCCGCCGCAACCGCGCGCTCGACGGCGCCGTCGACATCGTCGACGACGATGTCGGGGTGGACGGGTGTCCAGTGCCGGCTGTAGCGCCTCGGGTCACCGCCGGCGCCGATCGTGCCGGCGGCCTTGGTCAGCAGATAGACCGGTGCCGGCCACCCCAGAAGCTCGACGAAGTCGGTGCCGAAGCGTCGGCCGATCTTGAGATCGAAGGCCGTCGTGTAGAAACGCATGGCGGCCTCGACATCGGGCACGTCGATATTGAGCAACAGCGTCATGGCGGGCCTCACGGTCACGGGCCGCCATAGTTTCACATGCGCCGCACCGGCGCTCGCGATTTTCGGACCCCGTCGCGGCCGGCAACCGTTGCTGGACCGTCACGTTGCGACCTGTGCCTTCCAGACACAAGGAGCCGTCATGAAATTCGTGATTATCGGATTGACACTGGCCATGGCCACCGCGGCCTGCAGCGTGCAGGAGCGCACCACGGTGCAGCGGACGCCCCCTGCCGCGACGACTACCACCTACAGTACGCCGGCTACCGCCAGCACCACCACGGTGACTACCCCGGCCGCTCCGGCAGCGACGACGACCGTCTACACACGCTGAACGTCCAAAACGTCCAAGCGGGCGCTCGCTGGTCGAGCGAGCGCCGTTGGCTTGGGCTGGCGGCAGGATTACTCGGCCGGCGCGACCGCCGGCGCGGGCATCGGCTTCGAGTCCTGCGGCCCGGACAGCAGCCGCTTCAGCAGCCATATGGCCGCCCGGCGCCATAGCGGTGGCGGGCCGAAGTGCGAGGTGAACTCGCGGTTGATCTGCAGGGGCCGCCAATAGTTGGCGTGCCATTGCCGATAGGCCTCGTGGAAAACCTTCGCCTGTTCCGGCCGGGCGCGCAGCAGGGAGCAGTCGCAGAGGGCATCGATCTGAACGTCACCCTCACTGTCGAAGCGAAACCTGTGGCGACTGCGCGGGTGATGAAGCGTATCGTTGGTGAACTCGAATTCCTCCGGTCGCGCACGAAGGGCCGTGATGGCCGGAGCAAGGTCCAGGTAGGTCATCGAATGCTCCTCTCGTAACATCCATGAATGCCTCGCCGGCCTGCTTTGGTTGCAGCGGTTCACAGGAATTTTATGACCTCGGCGCCTCGGTGGCTTGGCGTGCCTGCAGGACCAGCCCGTCGTGGTCGCCCGGTCCATGGGCGAAATGCAGAGGAGCTGCGCTCGAAGCCCGGCGATGTGTCCGCCGCGGTCCTTGTAGCGGTCGAGATAGCCCACCAGCTCGTGCTTGGTGCCGTCAGGACCGACCAGATACCGGGCGCGCATGCCGCGCAGGGAGCCGATGACGCGATCGAGGAGTCGAGGTCGGCGGCGGGCCGGCCGGCGTGCATGCGGCCAGCCTTGTGATCCACCTTGAGGAAGGGTTGCCGGCGCGAAGGCGGTTCTGCGCAAGATCGTCAGCGCCGAACCTGAAGCCGCTGGCCTGGCGTGAATCCATCCAGACGATCGCTCGACTGAGGGGCATCGGTACTCCTGTCGCGTTGTGGTCAGCTGATGATCAGCAGAAGCCGGCGCAGCTCGCGCGCGCCGTCGCGGGCGGGCAGCCCCTCCGGCGGACGCGGCCGAGGCACGGGCTCGCCGGTCACGATGAGGTTGCGCAGGCATTCGCGCACGCCGCTCAGCAGGCGATCGGCCACTTCCTTCTCGGTCACGCCGTCCGCGCTGATGCCGGGCAGGTCGGGCACCCATCCCCAGAAATGGCCGTCCTCGCCCCGTTCGATGATCGAGTAGTAGCAGGCGTCCATCGCACCCTCCCGGGTGGACAGGATAGGTGCTGCCCGACGTCGCTCGTTGATCTGGATCAAACGCAAGAGTCGGATGGTTGGTGATCATCGCCGCCGACTTGCGGAGGTGCCGATGACGACCGATCAGTTCTACTACCTTCTTCTCGTGATCTTCTCTTTCGTCGGCTTCGGCCTGTCGATCAGCATCGCCTATGTCCGCTACCGCCGCTGGCTGGCGACCCAGCCGCCGAGAATGCTCTAGACGCGCCTGATCGCGGAAGCGACGTTGACGACGCGGAACGGACGCGCGATGCCGTCGTGCTCGGTGATGGTGACGTACTCGCCGACCAGAAAGCGGTGCCGGTCGAACTTGAAGATCGGCTCGTCGTCATCTTCGCCGGGGGCATAGGAGAACGCCCAGCTCCCGTCGCGGCGATGGATGAGCGCACCGTGCTCATCGGACGAGCCGGCCCAGAAGCGGCGCACCGTGCACGCTCCTTTCTGCGTTGGCCATTCTGATGAGGCGAGGTGGCCCTTGTCGTCGAGCGGCGCTACGAATTCATAGCCGTGCGAGGCGCTGCCGTTGGGATGATCGGGCGTGCGGGCGAGTTCCAGGCGAACGCGTTTGAGGCTCATGTTCTTTACTCCTGCATGTAGGCGCGGTGTCCCGCGTCCTGCTCGATCTCGTCGTAGGCGGTCTTGATCATCCACCAGCAGAACAGGACGGCGTAGAGCGCCAACGCCAGGCCGAACGCGAGGATGCCGGAGTCGCGCGCGGCGCCCGCCATCAAGAGGCCGGCCAGCCCCAGCAGCCCGGTGAAGATCCCCATGATCCAATGAGACATCGTTCTCTCCTTACTCGTCGTCGAACAGGATGCGACCCGCCGCTCCGTCGGGGTCGTCGTATTGGCCGTTGCGCAGCGCCCACAGGAATGCCGCCAGCGCCAGGAGGCCGAGCAGCAGGGCGGCCGGCACCAGGACAAGCAGGCTATCCATCGACCGTCCTCCGCGATCGCGGGGCGAGCCGCAGCGCGTTGCCGATCACCAGCAGCGAGGACGACGACATGGCGACCGCCGCGACCAGCGGCGTCACCTCGCCCAGGATGGCAAGCGGCACGGCGCTCAGGTTGTAGAGCAGGGCGAGCGCGAGATTCTGGCGCATCAGGCGGTCGGCGCGCCACGCTACGTCGACGATCTCGACGACACCCCGCAGCGCATCGCCCTGGAACACGGCGTCGGCGGCGTTCTGCGTCGCCTCCGCTGCGGTGGACGGCGAGATCGAGGCATGGGCCGCGGCTAGCGCCGGCGCATCGTTCAGGCCATCGCCGATCATCAGCACGCGCCGGCCATCGGCGGCCAGCGACGCCAGCCGCGCGGCCTTGGCGGCCGGCGAGACCTCGGCGCGCCAGGCCGCCAGGCCGACCTCGCGGGCGACGCGCGCCACCGCGGCCGGGCGATCGCCTGACAAAAGTTCGAGCGTGAAGCCGCGCTTGGCGAGGCGCGCGACGGTGTCGATCGCGTCTGGCCGCAGACGGTCGGCAAAGGCGAAGCGTACCGGCGTCGCTCCGGGCCGGACGAACCATAGTTCGGACTGGCCGTCGTCCGGCGGGTTTTCCATGCCGCAGAAGCGGGCCGAGCCCAGTCGACTCTCCCCGCACTGCAGGCCAAGGCCCGCATGCTCGACCACGCCATCGGCGGGGGCGGGGGCCGCGCCCGCAGTCGCGCGTAAAAGCGCCTGCGCCAGCGGATGACGCGAGTTGGCGGCGATCGCCGCGGCCTGCTGCAGCACTTCGGGATCGTGTCCCCGGCCGACGAGCTCGGGACGGCCCAGGGTCAGGGTGCCGGTCTTGTCCAGGATCACGTGATCGGCGCCGGCCACGCGCTCCAGCGCGGTCGGCGACAGCAGCAGCACGCCGTCCCCGAGCAGGCGCGTGCTGGCCACGACCTGCACCACCGGCACGGCGAGCGCCAGCGCGCAGGGGCAGGTGATGATCAGCACGGCGGTGGCCACCAGCAGCGCGCGATCCCAGGCGAGGCCGCCCAGCATCGTCCAGCCGAGGAAAGTCAGCAGCGCGGTCAGATGAACCACCGGCGCATAGGCGCGCGCCAGCCGATCGGCGATGGCAACGAACCGCGAACGGCCGCGTTCGGCCGCCTCAACCAGCCGGACGATCTCCGACAGGAGCGTGCGTTCGCCCGCCGCCGTGACGCGCACCCTGAGGGGCGCGCCGAGATTGACCATGCCGGCGAAGACCTGGGCGCCGGGCTCGACGGGCCGCGGCACGCTTTCGCCACTCACCAGCGCGGTATCGAGCAGTGAGCGGCTGTCGGCAACGATGCCGTCGGCCGCCAGCCGCTCGCCGGCGGCGACCATGAGCACGTCGCCCGGCAGGAGCTGGTCGACACGCCGCGACGCCGCGTGGCCGTCGGCTGCAATGACCGTTGCGCAGCGCCCGCTCAGCGCCAGCAGGGCCTGCACCGCCTGGCGTGCCCGGCCACGCGCCCGGCGGTCGAGGTAGCGGCCGATCAGCAGGAAGAAGAGCAGCGTGATCGCCGAATCGAAGTAAGCGTGCTGCTCGCCGACCCACGCCTCGTGCAGGCTGACGACCGACGCCAGGATCACGCCGATCGAGATCGGCACGTCCATGTTGGTGCGTCCGGCCTTGAGCGCATGGACGGCCGAGCGAAAGAACGGCCGGCCGGCATAGGCGATGGCGGGCAGCGCGATCGCGGCCGACAGCCAGTGGAACAGCGTCCGCGTGGCGTCGCCCATCGATCCGTCGTGGCCCGACCAGATCGCCACCGACAGCAGCATGACGTTGGCTGCGGCGAACCCGGCCACGCCGAGGCAGCGCAGCAGGTCGCGCGCCTCGCGGTCGTCGGCGCCGTTGGTCGCCGATGCCTGATAGGGCGCCGGCCGGAAGCCGAGCGCGGCGACCAGCCCGGCATGGGCGTCGGCATCGCTGGCGGGCCCAACCCAGCGCAGCGCCAGGCGCCGCGTCGACAGATGGGCGCGGGCGCGGCAGATCGCCGGGTTGCGGGCCAAAAGGCTCTCCAGCAGCCAGACACAAGCGGCGCAATCGAGGCCGTCGACCAGTAGATCGAGCTCGCACTCGGTATCGCCGACGGCGCGGGCGTAGCTCGAGAAGTCGGCGTCGAGCGGTTCAGGTCGGTGCGCTCGCCTGTCTTCCAGGCGCCGGTAGAACGCCGCCAGGCCGGCCGCTCCGATGATGGCGTGGGCGCTGGCGCAGCCGGCGCAGCAGAACTCACCCGCGCCCCGCACGGTTTCCCCGCAATGGGCGCAGGCCCGGGCCGCGATCGGCTTTGCCGATATCGGTAGGGCGATGTCGCTCATTTCAGGAACATCCGCCGCGTCAGTGCATAGCGCTCGCCGTGGTGCTCGACCACGATGTCGACGTCCCAGTTGCCACGCCCCGGCAGCTCGACATGGCCGGTGAAGCGGCCGATATCGATGGCCTCCATAGCCACGGCTACCGGCGGCTGCTTTGCGACGGGGCGTACCAACTCGACCACGATGCGAGCGCCGGCGATCGGGTGTCCGGCGGCGTCCAAAGCCGCGACTTCCAGGCGGTTCGCTGCGGGATGCCACTTGGTGTCGACGTGCCAGCCCAGCGCGTCGCGGCTCTTCTGCGCTTCGACGACAGCGTTGTAGCGCAGCCCGCGGTCGCGCGGCTTGGCGGTGTAGAGCCCCGAGAAGGAGCCGACGGCCAGCCAGATCATGGTCGCGTTCACGGCGACGACCAGGGCGAAACCCGCGACGAACAGCCAGGGGATGTAGCGACTGCGCAGGGCAAGAGCGGTCATGGCGGCTCCTATCGCTCGGGTCCGATGAACACCGCGCCGTGCGAGGCGCGGGTGAAGCCAGCGGCATCGCGGACGGCGAAGTCGATCGTACGCGAGCCGGCCGGCGCCGCGGACGGCGGAACGGTCACGAAGATGCGGAACGTGCCGACGGCGTCGGGATGGACGACCAGGCTCGATATGGTCTCGCTCCCGATGGTGCTGAGGCGTGCTTCCGGCAGTCCGTCGAGCGCCAGCGCGAAGCTCTGTTCGTTGCGCCGCTTGTTCAGGATCTTCACGGTATAGGCGTTGCGGATGCTGCCGTCCGACAGCCGCACGAAGTTCGGGCTGCGGTCGCGCTGGACCGTCAGCTCGGCCTCGCTGCGCGACAGGAAGGCGGCGAGCATGAAGGCGGCCACCAGGCCGAGCAGCAGGCCATAGAGCAGGGTCCGCGCCCGCAACGGCCGCCATGCCGCGCTGGCGCCGCGTTCCTTGGCCTGCTGGTCTGCGAGCGTGTCCCAGCGGATCAGGCCTGTCGGGCGGCCGACCTTGGTCATGGTCTGCTTGCAGGCATCGATGCAGAGGCCGCAGCCGATGCATTCGATCTGCTGGCCGTCGCGGATGTCGATGCCGGTCGGGCAGACCGCGACGCACAGCGAGCAGTCGATGCAGTCGCCGCGGCCCAGCCAGTCATCGCCCGCCTTGTGCTTGCCGCGCGGCTCGCCGCGCCATTTCTGGTAGGTGACGATGACGCTCTGCTCGTCGAGCATGGCCGCCTGGAAGCGCGGCCAAGGACACATGTAGGTGCAGACCTGCTCGCGCGCCCAGCCGGCCAGGGTGTAGGTGGTGGCGGTGAGCAGGCCGATGAAGAAGTAGACTTCCAGCGAGGCCTCGCCGGTGAAGAGCTTCGCCAGGGTCGACGGCGCGTCGACGAAGTAAAAGACCCAGGCGCCGCCGGTGGCGGCGGCGATGACGATCCAGGCGGTGTGCTTCGATCCCTTGCGCAACGCCTTGCCGGTCGACATCGGCGCGCGGTCGAGCCGCAAGCGCTGGTTGCGGTCGCCTTCGATCCAGCGCTCGACCAGCATGAAGAGGTCGGTCCACACGGTCTGCGGACAGGCGAAGCCGCACCAGACGCGGCCGAACAGCGAGGTCGCCAGGAACAGGCCGATGGCGCCCAGGATCAGGAGGCCGGTGACGAAATAGACTTCCTGCGGCCAGATCACGACGTCGAAGAACCAGCCGCGCCGGCCGTCGAGGTCGATCAGGATGGCCTGGTCGGGCGCGCCGGGACCGCGATCCCAGCGCAGCCACGGCACGAGATAGTAGATGCCGAGCAGCAGCAGGAGGGCGGCCCACTTGATGCGCCGCCACTGGCCGCTGATCGCGCGCGGATAGACCTTGATGCGCTTG
Organism: Pseudomonadota bacterium; assembly: GCA_023436825.1. The sequence continues at coordinate 16,473 of JAEZHS010000674.1, forward strand.
AGGTACAGCGGCACCTCGGCCTTGCGCTGGCGCAGCGAGACCGCGTTGTCATTTTTGAGGTCGGCATCCATCGCGCGCCCGTTGCCTCAGCGACCGCCGCCCAGTGAGTGGACGTAGATCGCCAGCATCTTGATGGTGGCGTCGTCGAGCCGTCCGCTCCAGGCCGGCATGCTGCCGTTACGGGCGTAGAAGATCGTGCGATGGATCGAGTTGCGGTCGCCGCCATACAGCCAAATGCCGTCGGTCAGGTTGGGCGCGCCCAGCTCCTGGTTGCCCTTGCCGTCGGGCTGGTGGCAGGCGGCGCACTGCTCCTGCCAGATCTTGGCGCCCTCGGCCGTGGCCTGGCCGCGACCGGACAGGCTCATCACATAGTCGGTGACGGCGGCGACCTGCGCGCCGGTCAGCAGGCCGTCGACGCCGAACCGCGGCATCATCGACTGGCGTGACTGGTCGTCGGTGTTGCGGATGCCGTGCTGGATGGTGGCGTAGAGCTGCTCGATCGTGCCGCCCCACAGCCAGTCGTCGTCGACCAGGTTGGGGAAGCCGCTGCTGCCCGCGCCACCGGCGCCGTGGCACTGCATGCAGTTGGTCTGGAAGGCCGAGCGGCCACCGGCCATCGCGAAGGCAAGCAGCGCTGGATCCTTGGCTATCTCCTCGAGCGACGCCGAGCGGATGCGCGCGACGAAGGCTCCGCGCTCCTTGGCCTGCGCATCGAGCTCACGCGTCAGGTCGGCCCGGTTGGTCTGGCCGAGCAGGCCCTGCGTGTGGCTGTTGATCCACGGCCACGACGGATAGAGGATGCAGTAGACGACGGCGAACACGATGGTGGCGTAGAAGGTGTAGACCCACCAGGTCGGCAGCGGCGTGTTGAGCTCCTTCACGCCGTCCCACTCGTGGCCGGTCGTGTCCTGGCCCGAGAGGGCGTCCTTCTCGATCTTGGTCGGCATGGCGTCAGTTCTCGTCGTTGAGCGGGATGTTGGCGTCCTGCTCGAAGCGGCGGCGATTGGCCGGCCGC
>JAEZHS010000243.1 GCA_023436825.1 Pseudomonadota bacterium
TGATGTGTTTAAGAGACAGCTCTTGATTCATGAGCGCGCAGGATGCGCGCGGTGCGGAAGACCATGATGCTGGCTGCCCCGGCGACGGTTTTCTGGAATATAACCAGGAGGTGACACGGATCGCCGCCCAGCTCGCGCCCCAGCGCAGCACGCAGTATTCCAACCTGGCGCGCGATCTCGCGGAGCCGGAGTTGCTGGCGTCGCCTATCGGCCAAGGATTGCGGGACGTGTCGCTGCGCAGCATCGCGGGCCAGGACTATCTGCTGTTCGACCTGCCCGGTCCGCTCACCGACGAGACGGTCGGTCTGCTGGCGGGCATGGCAATGATCGGCAGCGTCTTCGAAATGTTCGATTCGATCGGCGACGTCGCCGGGCCGTTGCTGCGTCCGGTCCCGGCAGTGCATCCGGCCTTCATCTCGCCCGACATGGCGGCGACGCGGCGTTACAAGGGCAAGACCAACGAGGCCTTCACGCACTTCCTTTGCAACATGGCGAAGTACGCGTCGGATTTTCACGGCAGCGACTGGTCGACGCTCGATGTCGTCGATCCGCTGTGCGGCGGCGGGACCACGTTGTTCACGGCCCTGTCGCTCGGCGCCGATGTCGCCGGCCTCGACGCCGATCGCAGCGACATCGAGAGCACGGCGACGTTCATCACGCAATATTGCCGCGAGAACCGCATCGCGCTCGCCGTCAAGGAGGAGCGCCTGCGCAAGCTGAATGCGCGCCGCTGGCTCTTCCAGATCGGCCGCGACGATCAGCGGCGCTGCATGCTGGCCCATGGCAATGCCGCACGTACCCGCGACCTGCTCGCGGGATTCGGACGACCGCACCTGATCGTCACCGACCTGCCCTATGGCATCCAGCACAGCGGTCCGCTGCACGGCCTGCTCGCCGATTGCCTGCCCGGCTGGGCGGAGCTGCTGCTAGCCGGCGGTGCCATCGCCTTCTCGTGGGATTCGACCCGGCTCGATCGGGAGGAGATGATGGCGCTGGTCGGCAAGGTCGCCGACCTGGAGGTCGTCAACCGGCCTCCCTACGATCGCGTGGCGCATCGGGTCGATCGCGTCATCAAACGGCGGGATGTGCTGGTCGCGCGACGACGTTAGAGTGCGCGTGGAGGAAACGGCGATGAAGCTCGGTCTCTTCATGAACACCCAGTGGCGGCAGGGCGCCGATCTCGGTCCGGAGCTCAGGAATCTGATTGAGCAGGTGCGTGTCGCCAAGGCAAGCGGGCTTGCCTCGGTGATGGTCGGCCAGCATTTCCTGTCGAGTCCGGTGCAGATGTTCCAGGCCATGCCGCTGCTGGCGCGACTGGCGGCCGAGGCCGAGGGCATGCGACTTGGCCCGGGCCTGTTGCTGTTGCCGCTGCTCAATCCGGTGATCGTCGCCGAGGAGACGGCGACGCTCGACTGGCTGACGGGCGGCAACGCCATCATCGGCCTCGGCCTGGGCTATCGTCCGGAGGAGTTCGATTCCATCGGCGTGCCCATCAAGCAGCGCGTGTCGCGCTTCGTCGAGGGCGTCGAGGTGATCCGCAAGCTGTGGCGCGACGACGTCGTCGAGCATCGCGGCCGTTACCATACGCTCAGCAAGGTGCAGGCGAGCCTGAAACCCAAGCAGCCCGGCGGCCCGCCGATCTGGATGGCGGGCGACTCGGAGGCGCCGGTCGCGCGCGCCGCCAAGCTCGCCGACGCCTGGATGCCGTCGCCGCTGGTGAGCGAGGAGGGCGTGAAGAAGCTCGGCGCTCTGTTCCGAGAGACGCGCGCCGCGGCCGGACTGGCGCCGGCGAAGGAGTTCCCGATCATCCGCGAGTGCCATGTCGGCAGCGGCACCGGCAAGGCCCTGGACGAGGTGCGCGAGCCGCTGTCCTTCAAGTACGAGGCCTATGCCAGCTGGGGCAGCGCGTCGGGCTTCGTGCCCGGCGATCGCATCCGCGCCGACTTCGACAAGTTCGCCGCCCACCGCTTCATCATCGGCTCGCAGAACGAGGTGGTCGAGCAGATCGGCCGCTACGGCGAGCGCACCGGCACCGACCATATGCTGTTGCGCGTGCAGTGGCCGGGACTGGACCAGAAGGCGGCCGTGCGCACCCTCGAACGGCTGGGCCGCGTCATCGAACAACTAGGTTGAGAGTGTGATGCCCAAGACTTTGTTCATCGATTCGACACCCGACATCGACAGCGTCTGGAAGAGGGTCCATGGACCCGACGACATCCCGGTCAAGGTCAACATGGGGGCGGTGGCCGCCGAGGCCATTCCGAAGCTGATCGAGGGCTACGACACCGTCATCAACGATGCGACCTACTTCAACGAAGAGACGCTGAAGCGCTGCACCGGCCTGAAGCACATCGTGTTCCTGGGGACGGGTGCTGCGAGTTTCGTCGATCTTGCGGCGGCCGCGAAGCTCGGCATGAAGGTCTCGACCATCTCGGGCTACGGAGACACGACGGTGGCCGAGCATGCCATGGGCCTGGTGTTCGCCGCGGCCCGCCACATCGGCACCATGCACTCCCTGGTGCGCAACGGCGGCTGGCGGCCGATGCAGGGCATGGAGCTGCGCGGCAAGACGATCGGCATCGTCGGCCTGGGCGGCATCGGTCGCGAGATGGCCCGCATCGCCTCGGGCATCGGCTTGAAGGTCGTGGCCTGGAACCGCTCGCCGCGTCCCGATGCCAAGGTGCCGATGGTGAGCATCGACGAGCTCCTGCAGCAGTCCGACATTGTGAGCTTGCATCTTGGCCTCAACGACCAGACACGGGGCTTCCTCGACCGGACCAAGCTGAAGAAAGCGAAGAAGGGTGTCATCGTCATCAATACCGCTCGCGCCGGCGTTGTCGACGAGCCGGCCCTGATCGAACTGCTGAAGTCCGGCCATGTTGGTCACTACGCAACCGACGTGTTCGCCAAGGAACCGGTCGATCCCAACGACCCGCTGCTCAAGCTCGACAACGTCACCCTGACGGCGCACGCGGGCTACAACACGCCGGAAGCGGCGATGACCATGTACCGCCGCGCCATCGATCTGGCGAAGGCGGGCTGACTACGGCGGGGGATGGGTTGGCTGGGGACGATATGCCTGCGCTGCTGGCACCGGTGCTCGACCCGGACAGTTTTTGCGCCGTATGGGCCGTATTGGCACGCAGAAACTAGAACCGTGGTTGACTTTTGTGGAACTTAAGTTATATTGGCTTCGCGCTCGCCCCATGGCGGCTCTGCTCTATGCATCGTTTATCCGATACCATCGCGCCCGGCGGCAGCCCTGCCGGGGCCAGGTTTTCGTCGTCTCAAGCGAAGCAGTCCCGTTTTTGAGGAAACGAGCGGCGGTTCGGGTCGGGCGAGTGAAAACGGCCGGCGGAAATGCCGAAATTCAAAAAGGCCGAAGATTCAATGGCTTCGCCGATGTTTGCGGGTCTGCCGAAATCCGACGAAATTCACGCCGGCCAGCGCTCGACGAGCTACTGGCTTCCGTCATCGATCAGGTCCTAATGCCACAGCCCCATACATAGTGGGTCGGCTTCCGAGGCACCCCTACGACCTCTGTCGGAAACCTCGGAAACCCCGGAAACCTCCGCCAGCAATGACAGCATTGCATGCACTTGACCCTCGACGCGCTGGAAGGATCGTCCTTCAGCCAGCCCAAGCCGCGCTTGCGGAAGATGCTTACTCCTTCAGGTTCACCTTCTTGCCGACCTCGATCCATTGGTTGACCAGGGCGTCGGTCTGCTTCTGGTGCTCCTCCGGCGTGCTGGCGATGGTCTGGTAGCCGCGTTCGGCGAGCTGCTTGGCGACCTCCGGATCGCGCATCACCTCGGAGACGGCGTCGCGCAGCGCGCGGCGGATCTCGATGGGGGTACCCGGCGGGGCATGCAGACCCCAGACGCTCGAGACATCGGCACCCTCCAGGCCGCTTTCCTTGAAGGTGGGCACGTCGGGCACGGCGGGGTCGCGCTTGTCGCCGGTGATGGCGATGGGCCGGACCTTGCCGTCCTTGATGTAGGGCGGCGCCGAGGCGAGCCCGCCATACTGCATGGAGACATGGCCGCCCAGGAGCGCGATCAGCGCCTGACCCGACGACTTGAAGGGGACATGGGTGATGTTGATACCGGCCTTGAGGTTCACCATCACGCCCATGAGATGGGTCGAGGAGCCGACACCGCCCGAGGCGAAGGTAAGGTTGGTCTTTTTCGCGAGCTCGATCAGTTCGGCCATGGTCTTCGCCGGCACGCTGGGATGCACGATCAGGAGCACCGGCGCCTGCGCCAGCATGGTGATGGCGCTGAAACCCTTCAGCGTATCGTAGGGCAGCGAATCGAGGATCGCAGGGTTCTGGTAGAAGGAGTTGTCGGTCAGCAGCAGCGTGTAGCCGTCGGGCTTGGCCTTGGTGACGATGTTGGCGCCCATCACGGCCGCCGCGTCGGGCCGGTTGTCGACGATGACGGACACGCCGAGCTTCTTCTCCAGGGCAGGCTGCAGCAGCCGCGCCAGGATGTCCGATCCGCCGCCCGGCGCGCGCGGCACGACGAGCTTGAGGGGTTCCGTGGGGAACTTGGGCTGCGCATGGGCGCTGCCTGCTATCAGAAGCCCCGCTGCCGTCGCGAGCAGCCTGCGTTTGCCGATCATCTATGCCCCCTTCATGCTCCTCCGGACCGCGCGCTCATGATCATGAGCGCGCGGGACGCGCGCGGTCCGGAAGGAAGACTAAAACACCTTCCTGCGCCGCCATTTGGTTGGCCGCTCGCTGGGAAAGGCGAGCGCGCTGGCGTCGACGCCGAGATCGACCAGCATCTTGGCGACCTGGATCGCCGCGCGTGCGCCCTCGAGCACCGGCACGTCCCAGCCGCTCTCCTGCAACCGCTTCTGCAGCAGCGGCTGCATCCAGAAGGCGGCCGAGCAGCCCAGGATGATCGTGTCGGCGCCGTCTTCCTCGATGGCGGCGATCGATTCCGCGACCGCCGCATCCAGCATGTCCGAGGTGCCGCTCTGCAGCGCGCGGTCGCGCTCGACATTGATCGGCCGGTCGTTGGGATGGTTGGGCGTGGGCAACGGGAAGTTGACGTTGCGGATCGAGGCGCATCGATCGGTCATGCGGTACTGCACCACCAGATGGTACATCTGCATGTTGTGAGATTCGGAGATGTCGACGATCGAGAACTTGTTGCCTAGAAGCCCGGCGATGTGCATCTGGGCATGCGCGGAGCTGGTGACCGGAATGCGGTACTGCCGGCTGATCTCGCGCGATTCCATGTAGCCCGGATCGCCGCCGCCCAGCAGCACGATGGCGTTGTACTTGCCGCTGGCGCAGGCCTCGCGCACCAGCGGCAGCCGGTTGTGGCCGACCGACATGAACGCTTCCCTGGTCGTCACCGGGAAGTTGCCGTGCGTGGCGAGCGCGCCGGGATTGAGGTCCCAGTCGATGTCGGCGAGGAACGGCTTCAGGTCCTCGTAGTTGTAGACCTGCGTCTCCTTCGGGCCGGTGTAGGAGCGCATGGCGAAGTCGTTGCCGGGCGCCAGGCTGAAGGCGTTGATCAGCAGGAATCGATACTTGCTCATGTCAGTCTCAGCTCAGGCTTCCGGGGTAGTCGCGCCAGATCGACGGCTCGAGCTTCAGGTGCGTCGCGGCGGGGAAGGTTTTCAACCAGTGCCGCGCACACTCTTCGCTCGTGGCGTACCACAGCTCGGGCAGGCCGCGCGCATGGTCGAGGAACTGCTCCAGCACGTGCAGGCGGTTGGGCCAGCCGATGGCATGCGGATGCAGCACCATGGAGAACTGCCGGCCGCGCTTGTACTGCGCGTCGAGCTCGGCCTTCCAGTTGCGGAAGAGCGAATCGGGATTCTCCAGCCCCGTGCCCTTCTTGGGGAACAGCAGGAAGAACTGGTCGTCGAAGTGATAGTAGTAGGGCAGGGTGAGGATGTTGCGGCGGCTGGCGAAGTCGCACACCCAGTAGTGCGGCAGGTCGTCGGCCAGGCCGTTGCCGAAATAGTCGTAGCCCGCCTCGATCAGAAGATCGATCGTGTTGGGGCTGACCGCACCGCCGGCGAACTTGTCGCTCTGCCGCGGCAGGGAGAACCAGCCCGACGGTCGCCTGCCGGCGACTTTGGCAAGGGTCGCCGTGGTGCGTTCCAGCCGCGCGCGCTCCTCGTCGCGGCTGAGCGTGCTCACGTCCTCGTGCTTGAAGCCGTGGGCGGCGATCTCGTGGCCTTCGTCACGCAGGCGACGCACCGTGTCGCCATGGATCTCGGCGATTACCGCGGGCACCGCGAAGGTCGCCTTGACGCCGTAGCGCTTCAGGGCGCCGCAGAGCTCACGCAGGCCGCCATGCATGCCGAAATAGGCGTCGGGCGTGGTGAGGTCCTGCGGCGCGATGCCGTCAGGCCCGCTCGCCGGTGCGAGGTCGACGACGACGCGGAAGCAGCAGCGCTTGCCGTCGGGCCAGCGCACGTCGGAGTCGAGCAGGGTCCGCTCGTCACTGATCGTGTAGCGTTCTTTCCAGGGCATGGCGTGTCGCTCCTAGCGGGCCGGATGGGTGGTGAGCACATGGCGTGCCACCTGCTCGCAGGTCGGGAACCACACGCCGGGCAGCTCCTTCATGCGATTGATCAGCCGGTCGAGCATGGCGATGCGCAGCGCTCGGCCCGACACGAAGGGATGCATGCAGATGTTGAGATAGCCGCCCTGCTGGTACTGCTTCAGGAAGGCCGCCCACCAGATCTCCTCGACGTGGTCGGGATCCATCATGCGTTGCGCCTGGTTCTCGGTGTTGAGCCAGGTGAAGCTGAAGAACATCGCGTCGTCGATGGCGTAGTGGAACGGCAGGTTGAGCAACGGCTTCGATCCGTCCGGCCCGCTCACGTAGTGCGGCAGGTGATCGAGCGTGTCGTGCGAGTTGTATAGAAAGCCTTCCTCGAGCAGGAGTTCGCGGGTGTGCCAGCTGCGCGTGCCCATCGGCCGCTTGCCGGTCAGCCTCTCGATCGCGTCCTTGGCCTTGCGCAGGTGGTCGCGCTCGAGCTCGGGATCCTTCGGCACCTGATGTTCCCACATGTGGTCGGCGATCTCGTGGCCGCTCTCGGACGCCGCCTTCACGGCGCGCGGATAGAGCTCGCAGATGCGGCCGGGCGTGAAGATCGTGGCCTTGATCTGATGGCTGTCGAACAGCTCGATCAGGCGCCAGATGCCGACGCGGCCGCCGAACTCGCCCTTGGCGAGCTGCGAGGGCGGCTCGTTGAACAGGCGGCGCAGCAGCATGGCGTCGAAATCGGCCGTGAAGTTCACGGCGATGCGTACGCCTTGCGGCCAGGTCACCTTCTCGATGAGCTGATGCCGGGCATCGAAGTCAGCAGCCTTTGCCTTGAGGGCCGCGATGTCGTGATCGAGCGCGTTGGCGAAGTCGGTCGAGGTGTCCATGGTCAGCGTCCTCCAGCGACGGCGAGCGTTGTGCCGGTGATGTAGTTGGCCTCGTCCGAGGCGAGATAGAGCACGGCATTGGCGATGTCGGCCGGCACGCCGATGCGGCGCAGCGGCGTCGCCCGCACCGGCCCGTATTCGAGCGGCTCGAGCTTGCGGAAGGAGGGCGCCGTCTTCTCGGTCTCGATCGGGCCGGGCGCCACGGCGTTCACCGTCACGCCGTACTCGGCGAGCTCCAAAGCGACGCCGCGGGTAAATCCGTGGATGCCGGCCTTGGCGGCGGAGTAGGCGGAGTTGCCGATGTAGTAGGCGGTCCACGGCGTGCCTTCGCGCGCACCGGAGCTCAGGTTGATGATGCGCCCATAACGGCGCTCGCGCATGTGCGCGGCGGCCTCTCGCGTGCACAGGAAGGCAGAGCGCAGGTTCAGCCGCAGGATGAAGTCCCAGTCTTCGACCTTGGCTTCCCAGATATGACCCGAGGTTCCGCCGCCGACGTCGTTGACCAGGATGTCGAGCCGGCCGTGCGCCTTGAATGTCGCCGCGAACAGCCCTTTCACCGGCGCCTCTTCGGTCACGTCGGCGGCGATCGCCATCACCGGCCGTCCATTGGCCTTGATCTGCCGCTCGGTCTCCGCGAGTCCCGCCGCATTGATATCGGCGAGCACCAGCGACGCGCCTTCCTCGCTCAGCCTGAGCGCGATGGCACGGCCGAGTCCAGCCGCGGCGCCGGTCACGAGCGCAATCTTGTTGGCCACCCTGTCACCCACGACACCCTCCATCCTTTGCGCGGCTGGCAGGTTAGGCCCGCCTGTCGTATGGCTTCAATCGACTTGGACAAAAACGGATCGGTGGACCGCATGGTGGAAGCAAAGGCGGCGATCGTCACGGGTGGCGCCGGCGGCATCGGCAAGTCGACCGTGCGGCGATTGCTCGACAGCGGTCACGCGGTGTTCGTGATCGACGCCAACCAGGGTGCGCTCGACGCGCTGAAGTCGGAGTTCGCCGCTTCCGCCGATCGGCTGGATGTCTGTCGTGCCGATGTGACCGACGAACTTCAAGTCGTCGACGCGGTGAAGCGTGCCGATAATCGGTTCGACAGTCTCTACGCCCTGGTGCATATCGCGGGTGGCGCCGGGCCCAAGCGGGCGCGTGACATCGAGGAGTTCGAGCTCGAGGACTGGCGCCACGTCATCGACCTCAACCTCACCAGCGCCTTCCTGGCGGCGCGCGCCGTCGTGCCGCTGCTGCGGCGGAAACGTCGCGGCCGCATCGTGCTGTTCTCCTCGATCATCGCCGACGGTGAAAAAGGCCCGCTTACGACCGTTACCGGCCGCCTGCCGTACGCCACGGCGAAGGCTGCCCTGCTCGGCTTCACCTCGCAGCTTGCCAAGGACCTGGCGGAGTGGGGCGTCACGGTGAATGCGCTGATGCCGGGCCTGATCCTGGGAGAGCAGGGCACGCGCATCCGCGATCGCTTCGACCGGCTGGAGCCCGAGCAACGGGCGGCGCTGCTCGCCGGCTATCCGAGCGGCAAACCGGGCAGCGGTGACGACGTCGCCGCGGTGGTCGACTTCTTGCTTTCAGACTCTGCCGGCTTCATCTCGGGTGTCGCGCTGCCGGTCGACGGTGCCTATCGCTGAACCGCATCGCAGTTGATTGCGAAGCGCTGTCGTTGACATCAAAGTGTCGCCTCCTAAGCTCGATCGGGTGTTTGGGGACGAGGGGAATCGGTCATGGTGCTGCACAGCAAAAAGGCAACGCGTCGTCATGTGATGGCACTCGGGGCCGCGGCGCTTGCGGCTCCGGCCGTGCGCTCGGCCCACGCCCAGACCAAGACACTGGTGATCGGCGGCTCTGTTCCGCTTACCGGTGCAGCGGCGGAGACCGGGCTCAACGTCAACAACGGTTACATCACCGCGGTCAGCTACTTCAACGACGTGCTGGGCGGCGTCGAGATCGCCGGCGAGAAGTACAAGATCGACCTGAAGCTGTTCGACGACGCCAGCGACCCGGCGCGCGCCACCACCCTGATCCAGCGCCAGATCGACGAGGGCACCAACTTTTTCCTGGGCTCGTTCGGCTCCAACATCGTGCTGCCGACCGCCGCCATCACCGAGCGCGCCAAGAAACCCATGGTGCAGACCGGCGGCGGGTCCGACGCGATCTTCACCCGCGGCTACAAGTTCGTCTTCGGCATGTACCCGCGCGCCACGCGCCAGTTCGCCGCGACGGCGGCTATGTTCAAGTCGCTGCAGCCCCTGCCGCAGACCTATTCGGTGATCTGGACCAACGACGCCTTCTCCAAGACTGCGGCCGAGGGCGTGCGGGCTTCCTGCGACGCGGCAGGCTTCAAGCGAATCGAGGGCTACGAGCTGCCGGCCAAGCCGACCGACGTTTCGAGCGTGCTGGGCTCGGTGCGCGCCAACACGCCCGACCTGCTGGTTTGCGTCATGCACGACCAGAACTCGCTCCTGGTGGCGCGCCAGATGGTGGCGACCAACACCAACGTGAAGCTCCTGTTCCAGGGTCTGGGCCCGCAGCTCGCCTCGTTCCGCGAGGCGCTGGGCAAGCATTCGGAGGCCCTGTGCTGCTCGAGCTACTGGGACGAGAACGTGCCGTTCAAGGACAAGTTCTTCGGCGATTCCAAGAAGTTCGTCGAGTACTACAAGACCAAGTTCACGCGGCCGATCGCCTATCACACAGCGGGTGCCGCGGCCTGCATCGAGACCTACGTCATGGCCATGCAGGCGGCCAAGAGCACCGACCCTGTGAAGGTGCGCGACGCGCTGTCCGCGGCCGACTTCGAGACCTTCTACAGCCGCATCAAGTTCACGCCCGATGGCGATGGCGATGAGTTGCTGCTGGGTGGTTTCATCGGACAGGTGCAGAAGGGCAAGCTCGAGATCGTCTATCCGCAGGCGGCAGCGACCGCGAAGCCCGTCTATCCGTCGCCGCCCTGGGACAAGAAGGCGTGATGATCTTCAGTTTCCTCCCCTTCGCGGAAGCCGCGAAGGGGAGGTGTCCGCGCAGCGGACGGAGGGGTCATGGACCCCACGACGTGCGCACGCCCATGACCCCTCCGTCGCCGAATGACGGCGACACCTCCCCAGCGAAGCTGGGGAGGAAGGCGTTGCCATGAACCTGATCGCCCAGACGCTGGCCGACGGCATGGTGCTCGGCGGCATCTATGCTCTCGCCGCCGTCGGCTTCTCCCTCATCTTCGGCGTGCTGCACGTCATCAACCTCAGCCACGGCATCCTTGTGCTGATGGGCGCCTACCTGGCGCTGATCTTCTCCGAGGCGCTGCACATCGACCCGTTGCTCACCATGCCCATGGTGATGGCGGTCCTGTTCTCGGTCGGCTACGTCTACCAGCGCTTCCTGATCCAGTATGCCGTCGACAGCTCCGCCTTCGGCTCGATCCTGCTGACCTTCGGCGTGGCGCTGATGATGCACAACGTCATGATCTGGGTGTTCTCGCCCGACATGAAGAACATCACGCCGACCTGGGCCTTCACCTCGGTGAGGCTCGGCCCGATCACCCTCGACGCAGTGCGCGTGAGTTGCCTGGTCGCCAGCCTGATCCTGCTGTCGTGTCTCGCTGCGTTCCTGAAGTTCTCGCCGCTCGGTCGCGTCATCCGCGCCACCGCGCAGCAGACGATGGCGGCGCGGCTGTGCGGCGTCAACGTGCGGCATGTCTATGCGCTCACGTTCGCCGTCTCGGCGGCGTTTGCCGGCGCCGCCGGCATCGTCATCGGCATCATCCTGCCCTTCTCGCCGGCCGACGAGGGGACCTGGACCTTGAACGCCTTCGTCGTCGTCGTGCTGGGCGGTGTCGGCAGTCCGGCCGGCGCCCTGATCGGCGGCCTGCTGATCGGCGTGGTGAGCACGCTTACCGCCCAGTACATCGGCCCGTCCTTCCCCAACGTGACGATGTTCCTGCTGCTGGTCCTGCTGCTGCTGGTGCGGCCGCAGGGCCTGCTGGGCAACGCCTTCGCGCCATCCCGATGAACAGGGCATGATGACCGGGCAGCGGCCTGCCTTGTTCGTGGCGATCGTCCTGGTCGCCGCCGTCGTGCTGGCGGCGTTGCCGCTGGTGCTGCCGCCGTTCTACGTGCGCGTCGGCCAGCTCATGATCTATTCGGCGGGGCTCGCCGTCGCCTGGGCCATCCTGGGCGGCTTCGCGGGCTACGCCAGCTTCGGCCATGCCGCGTTCATCGGCGTCGGTGCCTTCGCCGCCGGACTGGTCGAGGATCGATTGTCGGGCCTGCCGGTGTCGCTGATGCTGCCGGTCGGCCTGCTCGCCGGCGGGCTGGCCTGCGCCATCCTGTCGGCCGCCGTCGCCTATCCTATCCTGCGCCTGCGCGGCACCTTCTTCGCCATTGCCATGCTGGGCGTCAGCCATGTCTGCGCCGAGCTCAACAACAATGTCGACGTCCTGCAGGGCTCGCTCGGTCTCAACTTCCCGGCGATCACCCCGGCCGGGTGGGATCCCGCCACCTTCTTCTACGAGCTCTATCTGGTGGCGGGCGTGATCGTGTTCCTGATCGCCTGGCAGATCCGGCGCAGCCGCTTCGGCGCCGGCCTTCTGAGCATCCGCGAGGACGAGGACACCGCGCGCATGCTGGGCGTGCCGACCGAGCGCTACAAGCGGCAGGCCTTCGTCATCAGCGCCGTCCTCACCGGTCTTCTCGGCGTCATCTACGGCCATTCGCTGGGCTACATCACCACCGACTCGGTCTATCGCGACGACACCAACCTCAACCTGATCGTCTATTCGCTGCTCGGCGGGCTGGGGACGCTGTTCGGCCCGGTGATCGGCGCCTTCATGCTGGTGTTCATCACCCAGGTCGTGCTGGCCCGGCTGCTCGACTTCCATCTGTTCGCCACCGGCCTGCTGCTGGTCGTGCTGGTGCTGGCCGCACCCGGCGGCGTGCTGGGCTTCGTGAAGCGCTGGCGGCAGCGACGCCGTACAGCGGCGGCGGTACCGGCCGAATGAGCGCGCCCATCCTGCGCGTCGAGGCGCTGAGCAAGCGCTTCCGCGGCCTGCTCGCGATCTCCGACGTCTCCTTCGCGGTCGAGCCGGGATCGATCACCAGCGTCATCGGGCCCAACGGGGCGGGCAAGTCGACCTTGTTCAACCTGGTGACGGGTTACCTCGCGCCGACGTCCGGCACCGTTTCGTTCAAGGATCGGCCGATCACCGGGCTTGCGACCAACCGCATCGCCGAACTCGGCATCGCGCGGGCCTTCCAGATCGCCCGGCCGTTCCGCGATCTCAGCGTGGCGGAGAACGTCCGGATCGGCGCCCTGTTCGGCAAGACCGGGGCGCGCGACGTCGCGGCGGCTACGACCAGCGCGCTTGCCCTTGCCGGCATGACGCATCTCGCCCAGGAGCCGGCGAGCGTGCTGACCGTCGGCCAGTTGCGCCATCTCGAGGTGGCGCGCGCCATCGCCACGCGCGCCGACCTCCTGCTCGCCGACGAGCCCTGCGCCGGCCTCAATCCGACCGAAACGGCGGCGATGATCGACGTGCTGCGCCGCATTCGCGCGAACGGCGTCACGGTGGTGCTGGTCGAGCACGACATGCCCTCGGTCATGGAAGTGTCCGACCGCATTCTGGTGCTGGAGTCCGGCCGCCTGATCGCCGACGGCACGCCGGCCGAGGTATCCAAGAACCCGCAAGTGATCGCCGCGTATCTCGGAACACCGGATTGACCGCTTGGGGGCGCTCCACTGGAGTGGCGCGCCCCAGCGAACTACCTGCCCAGGAACGCTTTCTGCACGTAGGCGTCAGCCAGCAGTTCCTGCCCACTGCCCGACAGCACGACTGCGCCCTTTTCCAGCACATAGCCGCGATGGGCGATGCGCAGCGACTGGTGCAGGTTCTGCTCGACCAGGAGCACGCCGATGCCGCTCTTGTTCACCGCCTCGATCAGCCTGAACACTTCCTGGACGACGATCGGCATCAGGCCGAGCGACGGCTCGTCGAGAATGATCAATCGCGGCTCGGCCATCAGGCCGCGGGCGATCGCCAGCATCTGCTGCTCGCCGCCGCTCATCGAGCCGGCGAGCTGGCTGCGCCGCTCGGCCAATCGCGGGAAGAGGGTGAAGGCCTTCTCGACCAGGGCCGCGATCTCGCCGCGCTGCTTGATGTGGGCGCCGAGCTGCAGGTTCTCCATCACCGTCATCTGCGGGAACACCAGGCGGCCTTCCGGCACCAGGGTGATGCCGCGCCGCACGACGACGTGGCTCGGCGATCCGGTCAGCACCTCGCCGGCAAAGCGGATGTCGCCCTTCTGCGGCGTCAGCACGCCCGCGATCATGCGCACCGTCGTCGACTTGCCGGCGCCGTTGGCGCCCAGCAGCGCCACAATCTCGCCGGGCTGCACGTTCAGCGACACGTCGCGCACGGCCGCGGCGCCGTCATAGGCGAAGGCGAGCCCCGAGACGTCGAGCAGGCTCTGCATCACCCGGGCTCCGGCTGCATGCGATAGGCGTAGTTCTTGTCCAGGCGCTCCAGCAGGTAGTCGCCGTAGCGAACGGCCGGCCACTTCGCCGGCTGGTCGGGACCCTGGCAGGTCGGCAGCACCTCGACGGTGCTGTTCAGCGACATGTCGAAGAAGTAAGGGCAGGAATAGCGGTCGCCGCCCGACAGGTTCGTTACGCGATGCGGCGTCGACTGCCAGCGGCCGTTGGTCCAGCGCGACAGCATGTCGGCGACATTGACCACCCAGGTGCCGCCGATCGGCGGGGCGGGCAGCCAGGTGCCGTCGCTGCGGCGCACTTCCAGCCCGCCGCTGCTGTCCTGACAGAGGATGGTGATGAAGCCGTAGTCGGTGTGCGGCGCCGAGCCGAACGCATCTTCGGCGGCGTCCCTGGCGTGCGGCGGATAGTGCAGCAGGCGCAGGAAGGTCGTGGGCTGCTCGAAGTAGGGCGCGAACCAGTCGCGCGGCAGGCCGAGCGCCAGCGCCAGGGGCCGCAGCAGGCGCAGGCAGAAACCGTGCATGGCCTTCTCGTAGGCGACGACCGGCCCGCGGAAGCCCGGCAGGTCCGGCCACAGGTTGGGCCCGTCGAGCGGCCGGCCGTAGCGCGGATCGTCGGGCGTCACCTCATGCATCAGCATGAACGATTCGGAATCGTTGGGCTTGGTCACCTTGGCGACCGACGAGGTCTGGATGATCGAGGTCTTGGGCGCCATGTAGCCGCGGTGGAAGCGATTCATGGCGAGCGCATCCTTGGCGGCGCGCGGCTGGGCGTGGAAGCGCCTGGAGGCCTCGAACACCCCATCGACCAGCGTCTGGTCGACGCCGATGTCGCTGAAATAGCAAAAGCCGATCGTGGAAAATGCCTGGTCGAGCTGGCGCGCCAACGCTTCGTCGCTGCCGCCGGCGAAGGAGATCACCGGCAGTGCTTGCTGCTTCCCGACGTCGACCGACGTATCCATCCGTTCGTGCCTCTTGCCCAGTTTCCTGTTGAGCTTAGCGGATCGTGTGCGTTGCGCCATGCCGCTCAGCCGCAGGTCGGGATGGCATGGGACCTGCAAGCCTATTCGTCCTTGCAGCGAGGTCTGATCGGCGGCGAGGCAAATCGCTCCTCCCACACCGTCTCGAAGTCCTTGCGAAAGCGGATGTAGTCCGGCCCGTCGTCGCGCGTCTCCATCACTCCGCGAAAGGCGTAGGCCTTTCCCGGGCGTCCCTGTTCAGGCTTCTCGAAATAGATCTCGACGATCGGCAAATCCTTGCGGTTCCTGGGACGGGCAAGGGTGATCGTCGCCTGGGCGCAATAGGGCCACGACGATGCGTCGATGCCCGGACGCATGTCGTTGACGAGCACACATTTGCCGCCCGCCCAGGCAATGCTGCGTGCTTCCTTGCCTACCAGCGCCGTAAGCCACGCCTCGACGGTCAAGTCGCCATCGCAGTGATCCTCGCCGTAGTCGATCATCTTCAGCGTTGCCTGCTTGGCGGCAGCGACAAGGGCTGCGCCGGAGACTTGCTTCGAGGGCTGCGCCTCGGCTGGCAGCGTCCAGGCCAGCATGAGCAGGACGAGACTGTGCTTCATGCCGCGACTCGGAGGCCGATCTAGGGGTGCGGCCCCCATGGCGCGGCGTGCAGCAGCTTCACCTCCTGTGTCATCACCAGGGGCCGGAACTTGGCGGCGAAGCCCTCGGTGAAATCGGTGTTGGCGAACACCGCCGCCCAGTGCTTCCGCCGATCGGCGTCGTCCTCGAATTTCCAGAGATGGACGAGCTGGTTGATGGTCCCGGTATCGCCCTGGAAGTAGCCGATCAGGTGCTTGTCGTGGCCGCCCTTCTGCAGCGCCGGGAAGCCGAACTGCTGATACAGTTTGACGGCTTCCGCCATCTTGCCGACATAGAGTGTGTATGTTCTGAGTTCATATAGTGCCATGGCGTATCCCCCTCGGTCGAAAGGTGGGAACGTAGGGCCAGGCGACAGGGAAGGGAATGAGTCAATGATAGCGCGTTGGGCGGGGCGCATCGTTGCGGTCGCCGTCGTCGTCGCGATCGTGGTTGCTGCGGCCTTCTGGAGGAACCAGACCAAGCCCGGACCGGCGGCGACGGCGCCGCCGCCACCACAGGTCGGCGTCGTCGAGGTGACGGCGGCGGACGTGCCCCTGCCTCTCGATTTCTCCGGCCGCGTCGCCGGGTTCCGCGTCGTCGAGATCCGCGCCCAGGTGGGCGGCGTGCTGCTCAAGCGCGAGTTCCTGGAGGGAGCCGTCGTCGATGTCGGCCAGGTCCTGTTCCGCATCGACCCGCGCACCTACGAGGCGGCGCTGGCCCGCGCCAACGCCCAGGCGGCCCAGGCCAAGGCGGCGTTGATCCAGGCCGAGGACAATTTCAAACGCCAGGAGGGCCTGGCGGCGCAAAAGGTCGCCACCCAGAAGGCCTACGAGGATGCGCTCGCCGCCCGCGACCAGGCGCGCGCGGCGGTGCTGTCGACCGAAGCCGACGTCATGACGGCCAAGCTCAATCTCGAGTTCACCGTCGTCAAGGCCCCGGTCAAGGGCCCGACCAGCCTGGTGTCGCCGGCCGAGGGCACCTTGATCAAGGCGCAGGACACGCTGCTCACGACCATTACCCAGCTCGATCCGGCCTATGTGAATTTCACCTTCACCGACTCCGAATTGCGCCAGCTGCAGGAGATCGACAAGTCGCCGGAGGAGCTGTTCGATTCCAAGAACGTCAAGGTCGAGCTGCAGTTCGGCGACGGCGCGGTCTATCCCCACACCGGCACGGTCGACACGCGCTCGCGCACCGTCGATCCGCGCACCGGCACCATCCTGACCCGCGCCATCTTCCCCAACCGCGACGGCGCCCTGCTGCCCGGCCAGTTCGTGCGCGTGAAGATGACGGGCATCGTCATGCCGGGCGCCATCGTGATCCCGAAGATGGCCATCTCGCAGGGCCCGCTCGGGCCGTTCGTCTACTTGGTCGAGAAGGACAACGTGGCGCGCGCCCGTCCGGTGCGCATCTACCGCGAGCTGCCCAACGGCTTCATCGTGCGCAAGGGCGTGGCCGCCGGCGATCGCATCGTCGTCGACGGCGTGATCCGCGTCCGGCCGGGCAACGTCGTCAACCCGGTGCCGTACAAGCCGCCCGCCGAGGCGGCCAGGCCCTCGGCTGACGGCAAGCCATGATCTCGAAATTCTTCATCGACCGGCCGGTCTTCGCGTCCGTCCTGTCGATCGTGATCGTGTTGGCGGGCCTCGTGTCGATGCGCGTCCTGCCGATCTCGCAGTATCCGCAGATCGTGCCGCCGGAGGTCGTCGTCTCGGCGACCTACCCCGGTGCCACCGCCGAGACCGTTGCCGCCACGGTCGCCGCGCCGCTCGAGCAGCAGATCAACGGCGTCGAGCGCATGATCTACATGCAGTCGACCTCGACCGGCTCGGGCACGATGAGTCTCACCGTCACCTTCGAGATCGGCACCAACCCCGACCAGAACGCCATCAACGTCAACAACCGCGTGCAGCGCGCCCTGCCGCTGCTGCCGGGCGAGGTCAGCCGCCAGGGCCTGGTCGTGCAGAAGCGCTCGACCTCGATCCTGCAGGTCATCACCATGTCGTCGCCGGACAACCGCTACGACACGATCTACATCAGCAACTACGCCCTGGTGAACGTGCTCGACGAGCTGCGCCGCCTGCCGGGCGTCGGCGATGCCTCGCTGTTCGGCGCGTCGGACTATTCGATGCGCATCTGGCTGCGGCCCGACAAGCTCGCCCAGTACAACCTCACGCCCGCCGACATCGCCGCCGTGGTGCGCGAGCAGAACCAGCAGTTCGCCGCCGGCCGCTTCGGGGAGGAGCCGACGAACAGGCCTCAGGTCTTCACCTACTCGGTGACGACGCCGCCGCGCCTGGTCGACCGCACCCAGTTCGAGGACATCATCATCCGCTCGGAGGAAAACGGCGGGGCGCTCAGGCTGAAGGACGTGGCGCGCGTCGAGCTGGGAGCGCTGACCTACGGCTTCTCCGGCACCTTCAACGGCTCGCCGGCGGTGCCCGTCGCGGTCTACCTGCAGCCCGGCGCCAACGCCATCCAGGTGGCGGCGGAGGTGAAGGAGGCCATGGAGAATATCTCCAAGCGCTTCCCGGTCGGCCTGCGTTACGACATCCCGTTCGATACGACCCGCTTCGTCGAGGTTTCGATCGAGGAGGTCGCCATCACCTTCGCCGAGGCGATCGCGCTGGTCGTGCTGGTGGTGTTCCTGTTCCTGCAGAGCGTGCGGGCGATGATCATCCCGGTCATCGCCATCCCGGTGTCGATCATCGGCACTTTCGCCGGCATGTATGTACTGGGCTTCTCCATCAACCTGCTGACGCTGTTCGGCCTGGTGCTGGCGATCGGCATCGTCGTCGACGACGCCATCGTGGTGCTGGAAAACGTCGAGCGCATCATGTCGACCGAGGGCAAGGGGCCGCGCGAGGCCGCCATCCAGGCCATGCAGGAGGTGACGGGCCCGGTCATAGCCATCGTCCTGGTGCTGTGCGCGGTGTTCATCCCGGTGTCGTTCCTGGGCGGCCTGGCAGGCGAGCTCTACCGGCAGTTCGCCGTCACCATCGCCGTCTCGGTGGTAATCTCGGGCATCGTCGCCCTGACCTTGACGCCGGCACTGGCGGCGCTTCTGCTGAAGCCGGCGCACGGCCCGCCGTGGCGGCCGTTCGTGTGGTTCAATCGGTCGTTCGCCTGGTTGACGGCGCGCTACACCGGCGGCGTGGGCTTCCTGTTGCGCCGGACGGTGCTTGGTTGCCTGGGTTTCGTCCTCGTGCTGGGCGGGGTGTTCGCCCTGTTCCAGCGCATCCCGGGCAGCCTGGTTCCAGCCGAGGACCAGGGCTACGTCTTCATGGTGACGATGCTGCCGCCGGCCGCCGCCATCTCGCGCACTCGCGAGGTCACCAAGGAGGCGACGGATGCGCTGATGAAGAACCCGGCGGTGGCCAATGTCGTCACCTTCTCGGGCTTCGACCTGCTGTCGCGCGCCCTCAAGACCAACTCCGGCATCTCCTTCGTCACTCTCAAGGACTGGTCGCAGCGCACCGACCCCAAGGAGGATGCTCGCAACGTCGCGCCCGGGCTGGCGGCCATCAACGCCAACTTCAAGGACGGCATCGTCGTCGGATTCAATCCGCCCCCGATCATCGGCATCAGCGTCACCGGCGGCTTCGAGTTCTACCTGCAGGACCGCTCCGGCGGGCCGCTGACCGGCCTGGCCGAGGCGACCAACAAGGTGGTGGCGGCGGCCAACCAGCGGCCCGAGCTGCGCGGCGTCCAGACGACGTTCTCGACATCGGTGCCGCAGTACCGCACCGACGTCGACCGCGACAAGGCACGCGCCCTCGGCATCCCGATCAACGTCATTTTCGAGACCATGCAGAGCTCGTTCGGCAGCCTCTACGTCAACGACTTCTCGCTGTACGGCCGCACCTACCGCGTCAGCCTGTCGTCAGAGGCCGATTTCCGCGAATCGCCGGACGATCTGCGCCATGTCTTCGTGCGCTCCGATACCGGCGCCATGGTGCCGCTGAACGAGCTGGTGACCTTCACCCGTGTGCTGGGTCCGGACACGGTCGAGCGTTTCAACATCTTCCCGGCGGCCAAGATCCTGGGCGGCCCGGCGCCGGGCTATTCGTCGGGGCAGGCGATCGCCGCCATGGAGGACGTCGTCGCCAAGACACTGTCGAACGATTTCACCATCGGCTGGATCGGTTCGGCCTACCAGGAGATCGCGACCCGCGGCTCGGGCCAGCTGGGCTTCGCCTTCGGCCTGATCATGGTGTTCCTGATCCTGGCGGCGCAGTACGAGCGCTGGTCGCTGCCCCTTGCCGTGCTGACCGCCGTGCCCTTCGCCGTATTGGGTGCGCTTCTTGCCATCCGGCTGCGCGGCCTGGACAACGACGTCTACTTCCAGATCGGGCTGGTGACGCTGATCGGGCTTGCCGCCAAGAACGCCATCCTGATCGTCGAGTTCGCCTCGCAGCGCCACCAACAGGGACGCTCGGTCTACGACGCCGCCATCGAAGCGGCGCGCCTGCGCTTCCGGCCCATCATCATGACGTCCTTGGCCTTCGTCCTGGGCGTGTTGCCTCTCGCCATCAGCACCGGCGCGGGCTCGGCCAGTCGCCATTCGATCGGCACCGGTGTGATCGGCGGCATGCTCGCGGCGACCATCGTCGCCATCCTGTTCGTGCCGCTGTTCTTCAGGCTCCTGACGCGGCGCCGGGCCGGACGCGCTGCGGACGCAAAGGAGCGGGCCGCCGATCCGGCGGAATAATCTCGCACCGCCTGCTGGGTGTGCGTTTGATCACATAATTCGTGCGGGGGACGTGCGAAAACCGGCGCCGTACGATCGGGGGCGCAGATGGTCGGGGCCGCAAAACGCTGTCTTTCCGGATTGGCGTTGTTGTTGTTGGGATGCCTCGCCGCCGGCTGCGCGCAGGCCGTGCCCGAGTACAACTTCTACGCTCAGGCGTTCAACGCACAGTACGAGCAGGGGGAAGCCGTTCTCGACATCCTATCGGGGGCGGAACGCACGGTCGTCGTTCGCCGACTTGACCGGCAGAACACTCCGTTCAGGCCCGACAATGCCGCGTACTATCTCGACAACGTCGACCCGCCGATCACGGCCTCGTTCAGGGCATCGGTCAGGACGCTGAAGACCTACAACGAGGCCCTGGCGGCGCTGGCCAACGGTGAGGCCGCCAATGCCCTGACCGCTCGCATGGCCGCTTTGACGAGCAATGTGACGGACGGCCTTGCGGCGGGCAGCGTGGCGCTTGGTGGGCCGGCCGCTGCCGCGGGAGCACAGGCAGCCGTCGCAGGCGTTGCGGGGGCGCTCGAGGTCGCCAAGCCGATCTTCAGCATGGCGGCGACGGCGGCAAGCCGCGAGGCCTTTCGACAACAGCTGGTTGCCGGATATCCGGCGATGCGCGGCCTGATCGTCGAGCTGCGCAAGGCGACGCCGGAAATGTACGAAATGATGGAGCGCAGTCTGGTCCGGCGCGGCTCCGACGAGTCGCCAACGGGGCTTTCGCTCGACGCCGATCGCGTGCTGGCAAAGAACCGCCAGCTGCTCGCGGCATGGGTGCTTCTCATGGACAAGAGCCTCCTCGCCTTGGCCCAAGCGGTCGCAGCAGCCGATGGCAACAACAGCGCGATGCGCATTGCCGGCCTTACCGATGCATCGATCGAGCTCAAGGTGTTCGCCGAGCAGATGAGGGCGATCCGGCTGAAGTAGCCAAGTTGGGGGGTGAACGATGGCAACGATCGAAGAGGTACGGGCGGAGCTCAAGGCGCTGCGCGCCAAGGTCGCCCTCGCAAGCCAGGCGGCCAGGACCGCGAACGATCAGGCCAAGGTCAGTCAATTGGGGCAGCTCCTCGGCCAGATCGACGATGAACTGGATGATCTTGCCATCGAAGGGCTTGCTGCTGCCGCGGCACGTCTTGGCCCCTTCCGCCAGCGCCTCGAGGAGTTGACCCGGGTCGCGCTCGCGTGGCCGTTCGGCTCGGTCGAGGCGCCGCAAGATCACGAGCGCCCGTTCAGGGCCAAGGAGTTGCCGCCGAACGACTTCGCGGGCGCCGGGCCCGCTGCACCGCCGCCTGCCAGCGATGCGTTGCCGCCAACAACCATTCCGCAGGTCAGCGCCGAATGGTCGGAGAACTATCGCCAGCTCTGGAATACGCTGGTGATCAATGCCGATTGGCAGAAGAAGGCGACGGCGATCGCCCAGAAGATCTCAGCCAACCAGGCACGCTATGCGGCGGCGGTCGACGGCATGCCGGTGCCCTGGTGGTTCGTGGCCGTCGTGCACTCCATGGAATGCAGCATGCGGTTCGACCAGCATCTGCACAATGGCGACCCCCTGTCGGGCCGCACCACCCACGTTCCCGCGGGCCGTCCGTTGACTGGAGGCCCGTCCTTCACCTGGGAGCAGAGCGCGCACGACGCCATACAGTTCGAGCGGCTCGATCGCATCACGGACTGGTCGCTGCCGAACGTTCTGTTCAACTGGCACCGCTACAACGGCATCAACAACGAGTACAAGCGCCGCGGCATTCCCACGCCCTATCTGTGGAGCGGCTCGACGCACTACAAGAAGGGCAAGTACGTCGCCGACGGGGTGTTCGACCCCGAATTCGTGTCTCAGCAGGTCGGAGCAGCTGTCATCCTGAAGGCGCTGGTCGATCTCGGCGCCTTAAAGGCCGATCAGTTGGAGGCTCCGGCTGCCACGCCGGCAGCAGCCAGTCCTCCGGCGGCCACGCCTCCAGTGGCCCCGTCTCCAGCGACAACATCTCCAGGGGCAACGCCGGCTCCTGCCGGCCCCATCGCCGTCGATGCTGCCGCGGCAGGCATTCCGCACATTGCCAGGGAGCTTGCCTATCCCGGCCTGCTCAAGCTGGGCGCGGGGGCGGGCCCAGGTCCAGGGGAGAAATTCGGCGTCAAGCGCGTTCAGGAGTGGCTCAGGATCCACGGCTTCGCGGCGCCCCTCGATTCGGCCTTTGGATCGGCGACCAGCGAGCAGCTCAAGGCATTCCAGGCGAGCCAGGGTCGGCCGCCCTCGGGTGAGCTCGATGAACAGACCTGGGACCTGCTGACCGCACCCATGCGAAAGGCCCTCGTGAAGGTCGAGAACGCCGGTTCAATGTCGCTCGACGAGCTTACCATCACGATCGCCAGGCAGCATCTGGCGCAGAAACCGATCGAGGTCGGGGCCAACAACCTCGGCCCCTGGGTCAGGCTTTATATGGCGGGGGCCGACGGCGCGAACCAGCTATGGTGTGCGGGCTTCGTCTGCTTCGTCGTCGCCCAGGCATGCCGTGAGCTGAAGATCGAGATGCCGTTCAATCGACAAGTTTTCGTACCGACGCTCGTCAACGAAGCCAGAGCCTCGGGTCGGTTGGTGAAGGCGGGCGAGCTCGCGA
Organism: Pseudomonadota bacterium; assembly: GCA_023436825.1. Next base: position 22,848 of record JAEZHS010000243.1, read on the forward strand.
CACCGCAGGATCGTCGCTCGAAGCTAAAGCCCGGCTACATTTTTGCTGTCCGGGACGGAGCAAGCTTCTCCCACACGGGCTTCGTCCTGTCGGTGAACGATGCGAACTTCGACACTGTCGAGGGCAACACTGGCGCGGAAGGTGGCAACGACGGCGCGAATGCCAAGCAGGGGCGTCGCCTGTTCGCCGGTAACGACTTCATTCGCCTGAACTGACGGCCGCCTCGGGAGGTCAGCGCCCGCGGAACGCCCGGTCGAACTGCTCGCGCAGCGGCTTGGTGAGATAGGACACCACGGTGCGCGGCGAGGTCTTGATGAAGACCTCGACCGGCATGCCGGCCATCGGCTGCAAGCCCTCCAGGCGCGCCATCTCCTTGTCGGAGATGCGGATGCGCACCGCGTAGAAGGCCTCGTTGCGCTTGTCGTCCTGGGTGATGTCGGCGCCGATGCCGACCACCTCGCCGTTCAGCTCGGGCGTGGTGCGCCGGTTGAAGGCGGCGAACTGAACGACCGCGTGCTGGCCGACATGAATCTGGTCGATGTCCTGCGGCGCCACCTTGGCCTCGATGATCAGCTCGTCGGCCTCGGGCACGACCAGCATCAGCACCTCGCCGGCCTGGATCACGCCGCCGATCGTATGGACGGCCTGCTGGAAGACCTTGCCGTCCTGCGGCGCCACCAGGTCGATGCGCTTGAGCTGATCCTCCGCCGCCACCCGCCGTTCGGTGAGCTCGGCCTTCTTGCCGCGGATCTCGGCCAGCTCCTTGCCGACCTCGGTGCGCAGGTCCTCGTCGATCTGCAGGATCTTGAGCTGGATCTCGGAGATGCGTCCCTTGGCCTGCGCAATCGACGCGGTCAGCGCGCCGCGCTCGCCATGCAGGCGCGCGGAATCACGCTCCAGCGTCGTCACGCGGTTGAACGGCACCAGGTTCTGCTTCCACAGGCCGCGGATGCCGCTCAGCTCCTGCTGGTTCCACTCGATCTCCTTGGACTTGGCCGAGATCTGCTCGTCGTTGCCGGCGATCTGCTGGCGCAGCTGGTCGATCTGCTCGAGGAGCTGCGCCTTCTGGCCCTCGCGCGCCGAGCGGCGCAGCTCGAACAGCCGCTGCTCGCTCTTCGTCGACTGGGCGACGTCGGGCTCGTCGTTGCGGGCGATGAGATCGGCCGGGAATACGACTTTATCGGCGCCGTCGCGCTCGGCCTCGAGGCGGGCCTGGCGCGCTTCCATTTCGTCGAGCGCCTTGGTGACGATGGCCAGGCTGGTGCGCGCTTGCGTCTCGTCGAGCCGCACCACGATCTCGCCCTTCTTGACGCGATCGCCGTCCTTGACCCTGAGGTCGCCGACCACGCCGCCTGTCGGGTGCTGCACCTTCTTGACGTTGCTGTCGACCACCAGCTTCCCCGGCGCGATGACCGCGCCCGAGATCTCGCTGAGCGTGCCCCAGCCGAAGACGATGAACACCAGGATGCTGACGGCGGCTATGCCCACCACGAGGTGGCCGCGAATCGATTTCTGGACGGTCACGGCGCCTTCTCCTGCGGACGACCGCCGGCGTGCACCGTCATCGGCTGCATCATGCGGGTGGCCGGCATTGCGGCGGGCTGCTGTTGCTGCGGCGGCTGCAGCACCTGCTCCTTCGGCCCGAACGCCTGCTGGCGGCCGGCCAGCATGACCAGCACCGTGTCGACGCCGGCCAGCGCCGACGGCCGATGGCAAACCACGACGACGATGCCGCCGCGCGCACGGACGCCAAGGATGGCCTTGGTCAGCGCCTCGTCACCCTCGCGGTCGATGTTGGAATTGGGCTCGTCGAGCACGACCAGGAAGGGATCGCCGTAAAGCGCGCGCGCCAGTCCGATTCGCTGGCGTTGCCCGGCCGACAAGGCATTGCCGGCGTCGCCCACCTGGGTCTCGTAGCCGTTGGGCAGCGCCAGGATCAGCTCGTGGACACTGGCCGCCTTGGCCGCGGCGATCACCGCCTCCGACGAGGCATCGGGCTCGAAGCGGGCGATGTTCTCGGCGACGGTGCCCGCAAACAGCTCCATGTCCTGCGGCAGATAACCGATGTGCGGGCCGAGCGTCTCGGGCGTCCACTGGTCGATGGCCGCGCCGTCGATGCGGATCTTGCCCTGCAGCGCCGGCCAGACGCCGACGATCGCTCGCACCAGCGACGACTTGCCGGAGGCACTGGGCCCGATCACCCCCAGCCCCTGGCCGGCCTTGAGCTGGAAGGCGACGCCTTGCACGACCAGGCGGTTTGTGCCGGGCGGATTGATGCTGACGGCTTCGAGCGTCAGCGTTTCCTTGGGCCGGGGCAGTTCCATGCGCTGCTGCTCGGCCGGTATCGTGCCGAGCAGGCCGTTCAGCCGCCGCCAGCTCTGGCGCGCCGCGATGAAGCTGCGCCAGTGGGCGAGGGTGACCTCGACCGGCGCCAGAGCGCGCGAGGTCAGGATCGAGCTTGCGATGATGATACCGGCGGTGGCCTGCTGGTTGATCACCAGCCAGGCACCGATGCCAAGCACGGTCGACTGCAGGATCATGCGCAGGATCCTGGAAAGGGCGGCCATGCCGCCCGAAATGTCGGCGACACGCTGCTGGGCGGCGAGATTGCGCCGGTTGTGGTCGTGCCACAGTTTGTTGAGGCGGCCTGCCATGCCCATGGCCTGCACGACCTCGGCATTGCGCCGGCTCGATTCGGCGAGCCCCATGCGGCCGTCGGCGACCGCAGCGGCGTCGCGCGCCGGCTGTCGGCTCAGGAACTCGGTGGCCACGGTGATGGCGATCAGGATCACGCCGCCGACCGTCGCCGCCCAGCCTATCAGCGGATGGAACACGAAGCAGATGCCGAGATAGAGCGGCATCCAGGGCAGGTCGAAGAAAGCCGCCGGTCCCACGGTCGACATGAAGGATCGGATGCGGTCGAGGTCGTGGACCGGCTGAAAGGAGGGCGGCGTGATGGCCTTGAGCGGCAGCTTGGTGGCGAGGTCGAAGACGCGGTGGCTCAGCGTCTCGTCGACCGAGGCGGCAATGCGCACCAGCACGCGGCTGCGCAGGACGTCGAGCAGACCCTGGAAGCCGAACATCAAGAGCGCCAGGATGCTGATCGTGACCAGGGTCGGGATGCTGCGGCCGGGCAGCACGCGGTCGTAGACTTCCAGCATGAACAGCGGGCCGGTGAGCTGCAGCAGGTTGATGGCGGCCGTGAATACGCCGATGCCGATCAGGGCGTGGCGACATTTGGCGAGGGCGGCGGACAGTTCAGAGTTCCGCTTCTGGGCTGGTCTTACCGGCAACATCGAGTGCTGGGTCCTATGTCCTTGAAAAGCTACGGTTGCAGGTGACGGCCACTATACCACTGGAATTTAGCACAATTGACCTTGGTGCACCGGGGTTCGAGCCGAACTTAGGCAGATCTTGGGGCGGCTCCAGGCCGGAATCGTCGCAGGAGCCCGGCCAGGCCTGCCTCCCTGCCGGCCAGGCTCTCGACAGTGGCGTTGAGGACGCGGCCGAGGTCGTCGCGCGCCCGGCCGGCTGCATGGACCGCGCAGGCGCTCAGGTCGGGCAGCCGATCGAGTGCCTCCAGGACCGCAATACCAAGGCTGTCGCCGTCATACTCCTCCATCGCCACGCCCCAGCCGTGGTCGAAAGCCGGCCGGGCGAAGGCACAATCCTTCGGGGCGACGATGGGGATGCCAACATGATGGGCATCTGCGAATACCCCCGACCCTCGCCGCCCGTAGATATCGGGGTCGTAGGGCAGCAACAACAGGTCGGCCTCGGCCAATCGGTCGAGATACTCGTCGGAAGTGAGCACCCCCCGGCGAACCTGCACGCGCCCGTCGAGCTGGGCAAGATGATCGAACATCGGCTGGTCGAGCTCGGCATCGGACCCCTCGACGATGCCATGGATCATGAACGTGACGTCGCGATGACGGTCGAGGACGTGCGGTATGGCCCGCGGCAGCAGGCGGTAGCCCTTTGCCCTATTGGCGAAGCCGATGCAGGAGACGACAGGCGATCCGCCAGCCGCCTTGGCGGTGCGGGCGCGCGCGGCCAGTCCCGGGCCCGGCATGACGCCGACCTCGAACGGCGCGATACCGCGATAGAAGTCCGCCATCACCGGCGTCTCGCAATAGGCCTCGACGCCGCCGGCGTTGGCCGCGAGCTCGGCGAGGGCGGCGCGTGCTTCGCCGCCCGGCCCGGCAGCCGCAGGACTGTCGGGCGCTGCAAGATGATGCGGCCCGTAGAGCAGCCACAGCAGGATGCGCGGCCTCGGCCGAGGCCAGGAACGCCTCAACTGCCGCGCCAACGCCATGGCCAACACCTGGTCGCAGCACGGCAGGATGATCAGATCCGGCGTGCCCGACCGACGCATCGCATCAGCCAGTTGGCGACCGGTCTCTTCGACGCCGTCTGCGAACTCCGCGGGCGTTGCGTAGGATCGTCCGTACACCGACCGGTTGAACGTCGGCGTGACGTCCAGTTCGTCGACGACGCGGCGATCGGCATAGGCCGAGCCCAGGCATGGTGCGGCCAAGCCCAGTTCCGAAAGCTCGCCCTGCAGACGCTGCACGGCGTTGAAGTGGTGCCCGCCCAGCGAATGCACCGCCGGATCGATGATCAGCGCCTTCATGTCGGGGCGAGCATGCGGCGCCATGACGGTCGCGCGATCTCGGTTGTGCGGTGCGCCATCATGGTCAGCCGCCAGCGCCATTTGAATTCCGACGGTTGGTAGAGATGCTGGCGTGGTGCGTGGACCTGCAGGGCCGGGAAGATGTGGAGTTGCCCGCCGCTGCGGCCGATCGCCGTGTTGAAGGCGACATGCTCGGAGGTTTCGCGCCCGTTCGCATCGACGCCGCGATAGCGGGCCGCGAGAGCGGCTGGCAGCCGGTAGATGCCGAGCCCGCCGAAGGCCGAGCGTACGGCGATCGGCGGCAGCGATGGCGGGATCTCGATCTGCCTCCGGAAGACCTCGCGGAACTTGGCGGCCTCGAAGGTCTCGTTGGAGCCGCGGCCCCAGATCGGATGCCAACAGTCGTCGGGACACCAGCGCTCATGCCGCAACGCCCAGACGTCGTAGTAACGTGGTACCGAGTTGGCGAGGACGCCGGCCCGCATCGGCGCGGCATCGAGCCAAGTTGCGGCCCGGGCAAAGGAGGCGGCCGAGATGGGTCGGCTCAGCACGTCGTCGAGGTCGGCGACGACGAGGTGATCGTGATCGGCGAAGTGCCGCGCGATGACGTCGAGGCCGGCATTGCGTGCATGGGCAATGCGTTCCGTTCGCTTCGGCAGTCGATGCTCCAGCATGCCGAGGTCGATCAGCTCACCCGATCGACCGGCCAGCCAGCGCTCGATGATCGCGCTCGTGTCGTCGCGCGTGTCGCTCACAATGAAGATGAACGAGGCCGAATGGTACAAGGCGGCGAAGCGCGCAAGATTGTCGAGCACGCCCGGCAGTTGCGCGGCGCAGTCGCGCGCAACGCCGACGAAGACGGCTCTTCGGTCCGCTAGCATGCAGAGGGCCCGTTCACGAGCGCGAACGTAGCCGCGACAGCCACGTGCCGGTCTTCTTCGGATCGTTTCCGCCGCTGTCGGAAGCGGCGAGTGACGAACGCAGCGCCTCGGCGACGGTGGCCTCGGCCATGAGGTGACGCTCCTTGCCGAAAGTCCGACATATGGCATCGGCCTGATCGCGTAGCACCGTCTGGATCAATCGCAGGACGTTGTCGCGGATTGGCCGCCATCGACGCGACGAGGAGTTATAGGGTCCGCCGGGGACGGTGGCGTTGGAGTGCTTGTTCGCTCCGTGCATACGGTAAGCGTAGAGCGTTTCATGGATGGCGATGGAGCCGGTCAGCAGGCTGGCGAAGGTCGAGAGATAGAAGTCGACATAAAGTCGTAATGCTTCGTCGGGCGGCACCATGATCAAGTCGACGAAGGAGCGGCGGAACATCATGCTGGCGGTCGTGTTGGTGGCGCTCGCCGCCGACCAATGCGGATGAAATGTCAGTCCGCGACGCGGCGCATAGGTGAGCGCGCCGGTTGCCGGATCGAGGCGGGGCACCAGCGCCGGGTCGATTGCCCGCGGCGTCCTCTCGCCGAGATCGACCGAATCGAACCACCAGGCGGTGCCGGCGAGCAGGCGGTTCTGCGCGTCGATGACGTGCGAATCGCAATAGGTGAGAGCGACCGGAAAGTCGGCGTTGAGATGGACTTCGAGATGGCGCGCCACGAAGTCCTCGTACCAGATGTCGTCCGAATCGAGGAACGACACGAATGGGGTGTCGAGCATCGCCATGCCGCGCCGCATGGCGCCGCCCTGGCCGGTATTGTCGTCCAGCTTCACATAGCGAAAGCGCCCGTCGTTCAGTCGCGACAGACAACGTCGGATGGCCTCGTCCGAGCCATCCGTCGAGGCGTCATCCACGATGACGACGCTGAGATCGCGCACGGTTTGGCGCGCCACCGAGTCGATGGCCTTCTCGACATAGGCGGCGTTGTTGTGATTGGCGACGACGATCCCGACGGGGGGAGCGGAGGGCATTGCCGTGGGAGTTCCCTGCATGGGCTTGGATTGGCCGCAGCGCGGCGGCTCCTTCTTGTACGAGATTTTGCAGTGGGGACAACTGAGTCGTGCACGAATTCAGCCCGCTGCAATGATCCTTTGAATGCGATGGCGCCGGGGATGTACCCATGATCAATTGCGTATCGGTTGCGGTTTCTGTGATCGCCGGTTCCTGGGGGGAGCGCCATGGCCTATCAAGTCATCGACAATTCGAGCTATCTCGATTTTACCGGCTACAGGATCACTGACCAAAGCACGGTTCAGGCGGCCTACGATCTGAATCCTGCCTATATTTTCGGCGGCGCGGGTCCGTCGGCCCTGGGGAGCACCTTCCTCAATGCCGCGTTGATCCTCGAGCGCAATCAGGACCCGACGGCACTGCTCGCAGCCGATTGGGGCACACGCCAGAAGACGCTCGCCGAGCTCAACGATGCCGGTGCGCTGTGGACGGCCTACGGCGCCGACCAGGCGCTGTTCGATACGGTGACGACCGCGCTGACGTCGGCGCCCTACAACCTCACGCTGCTGACCGACAGCAACGCGGCGACGCACGGCAACTACGTCACCTCTGCCGAGTCGCGCACCATCTGGCTCGAGATCAACACCGGCACCGAGTTCGCCGACCTTTTCCAGACGCCGCTGTTCTACTACGACGATCCCGGCCGCAACGGCGAGGAGTTCTATTTCTGGAACGGCGATCTCGCCTTGCCGGAGGAATGGCTGGTCGACGGCATCTGGTTCGACACCAGCAACTCGCCGCCCGGCTCCAACCTCGCGCCGCCCGGTGCATCGGCGACGCTGCTGCCGGGCGCGCAGAGCGTCGGCAATACCTCGACCCAAGGCCAGCTCCTGTCGCCGCAGGACATTGCCGCCCTCTACAACTTCCCGCTGGCCGACCTGAACGTGGCGACCGGCGCCATCGGGCTGATCGAACCCGGCATCGGCAATGCCTTGCGCCCCGGCACCACCGAGTCGTTCCAGGAATTGCTGGCACAATATCTTGCCGAACTTGGCCAGACCGGAACCGGCACGGTCTACGTCCAGGGCGAGGACGGCCAGTCGTGGGCCGACAGCGACGGCGGCGGCGGCGAGCGCTCGCTCGATGTGGGCGTGGTGGCCTCGGCCAACCCCAACAGCGACATCGTGCTCTACAACGGCTCGGGCTACCGCGGAAACGCCGATGCCTCGGTCTTCAGCGCGATCCAGAGCTCGATCTGGGCGTCGCCGATCCCGACTTCCGTCATCTCCAATTCCTGGGGCGACGCGCAGAGCATGACGCCGGGCTCGGTGTTCTATGAGGCCTACTGGGGGCTCTTCGTCGACGCCGCGTTGAGCAACATCACGATGCTCACTGCGCTGGGTGACGGCGGGTCGGGCAACGAGACGGCCAACGGCCTCACCAATGTCGAGTACAACGTCACCAGTCCCTACGGCATCCTGGTGGGTGGCACGTCGCTCTCCACCATCGTCGCCGCCAGTAACGATCCGAGCATCGATTCGCTCCTGGTCACCCCGGCGCTCGGCGGAAACCTTTCCCTGATCTGGCAGCTCGTCGCCGGCGGCCTAACCAGCCTGCCCTCGGATGCTTCGGATCTGCAGTACTTCGTCGAGTCGGTGTGGAACCAGTACCTGCTCAGCGGCAACCGCATCACAACCTCGAGCCGCATCTTCGAAGGCGGCTACTACATCAACACCACGGGATCGGGCGGCGTCGATCCCACTCAGCCTGTGCCGTCCTATCAGGTCGACTACGGGCTGAATCCCGTGACCTCCGACCCGTTGGCCCAAGTCGGCCGCGGTGCGCCCGACGTTGCCGCGAATGCCGGCGGCAACCTCGAGTATCTCGTGCCCAATGCCGACATGACCGGTCTGGGGCCCGACGGCGGCACCAGCGCGGCATCGCCCTTCTGGGCCTCGTTGATGCTGCAGATCAACACGATCTTCGTCGATCAGGGGCTGCCCGAACTCGGCTATGCCAACGATCTGCTCTATATCGCCTCGGCGATCGCTCCGCCGTCCTTCAACGACGTGCAGTACGGCAACAATACCTCGTCGTTCTTCACCACCGGAGCCTATCGCACGCTCAATGAGGCGGGCACCGAGTATGTGGCGGTGACGCCGACAGGGTACGGCTACCAGGCCGGCCCGGGCTACGACCTCACGACCGGCCTGGGATCGCCCAACGGCGTGTTGCTGGCGCGCTCGATGACGGCGATCGCCCATGCCAAGATGTACGGCACCAGTCCCGACATGCTCGAAGCAGACGGGCTGGGTGGCTGGACGAGTGGTGCCGACCAGACACTGCTTTTTCAGACGATGTCAGGCGGCGCCGCAACGGTTGGCGTCGATCTCGGCGGCGACGCGATGGGCTTCACCAGCATGGCGTCCGCCACCTACGCCTGGACCAACCGCTTCGCTCAGCAAGCGATGCAGGCCGATTTCGACCCCGCACTGGTGCGGCTCTACGACATGCAAAGCCATGGCTGGGTCGGCCAGTCGTCGGTGTCGGCGGGCGAGAGCCTGTCCGTGTCGATCAATGGCGATGCGACCGACGCGGTTCAGGGCATCCTCAGCAGCCCGTTCGGCTTCGCCGACTTCGTCTCGGATGCAGGTGCGGTGCGTGCGGCGCGGCCGGTCGCGGTGGCCGAGACGGCGCGCGGCCTCGACGATCAGACGGTGATCGTACGCTTGCGACAGAACGGGCAGGACAGCGTGTCGGTGAGTTTCTACCGCGTCGACGATCTCGGCGGCACGATCGACGGCCATCGACCCGGCGACGCGGGCTATGCGGCTGCCGCGGCTGGTCGCGGCTATCAGCTCGCGAGCGGCGGCACGTCGATCAGTGGGCCCGGTTACGGCAACTTCGCCCAGACGGCGCTCCTCGACGTCGATGCCGGCGACATGATCGCCATGACGCTCACCAACAAAAGCAGCGGGAACACCTACTGGGCGTTCGCCCAAGCCAACGAATCGGTCGGCGGTCAGCAGGTCGGCCATCTATGGAGCTACGGCCTGAACACCTGGGGCTGGGAGGACCTGCGCGGCGGCGGCGATCGCGACTTCAACGATCTCGTGGTTCAGTTCGACTTCACCAGCAATTACGGCAGCGGCTGGCTTGCCTAGAAAAGACCACTAGGCAGCCATCCCCTTTCCGTCGCAAACTACGGGTCAGGCGAAAAATCGCCACGGACGGCAAAGGGGGGAAATCGATGCCAGCGCAGGCCTGCGGAACCATTGCCACGCCCGCGGACTGATCCGTCGGTCATGGACGGCTCAGCCAATCTGCTGCTCAACGCCATCGTCTCCGGGCTGCTGCTCGGCGGCTTCTATGCGGCGGTGTCGGTCGGGATCGCCATCTCCTTCGGCCTGCTCGACATCGTCAACATCGCCCATCCGGCCTTCATCCTGCTCGGCTCGTATGCCGCCTTCATCGGCAACACGGTGTTCGGTGTCGATCCGATCCTGAGCGCGGTCATTGTGCTGCCGCTCTTCTACCTGCTGGGCATGCTCGCCTATCAGGTCTACTACGTCGCCTTCGAGCGTCGCGACGACCAGTCGCTGCGCGGCCTGTCTTTCTTCTTCGGCCTGCTGTTCATCACCGAAGTGGGGCTGGTCCTCACCTTCGGCGTCGACTATCGCACCGTCCAGGCGGCGTATATCGGCCCCAGCATCAATCTCGGCCTGTTCGACCTCCCGCTCAGGCTGCTCGTGCCCTTCCTGGTGGCGCTGATCATGGTGGTCGGCCTCCAGCTCTTCCTGTCGCGCACCTTCGTCGGCCGCGCCGTGCAGGCGGTGGCCCAGGACCAGGGTGCGCTGCGGCTGATGGCGGCCGACCCGGTCAAGATCAAGCGCATCGCCTTCGGCTTGTCGATCGCCACGGCGGCGCTGGGCGGCGCCTGCCTGATCATCATCCAGCCGGTCGAGCCCTCGATCGGCCGCGAGTACATCGGCCGCGTCTTCGCCATCGTCGTGCTGGGCGGCCTGGGCAGCTTTCCCGGCATGGTCATCGCCGCCTTCACTCTCGGCATTGCCGAGAGCCTCACCGCCACCTTCTTCGGCCCGTCGTGGGCGCCGGCTGTGGCCTTCGGCATCCTGCTGATCACGCTCGCGGTACGGCCCAGTGGCATCCTTGGTCGATAAGGCAGCCGACAAGGTCTCCGCGGATACGCATGCCGTCGGCATGCGCGGCCTGCCGTTCGCGCTGATCCTGATCGGCCTGGCGATCGCGATATTCGCGGTGTTCCGCTGGATCGGCAGCTCCTACGCCTTCTTCATGGCCTATGTCGTGGTCCAGTACATCGTCCTGGGCACCGCCTGGAACATCCTGGGCGGCTATACCGGCTACGTGAATTTCGGCGTCACCGCCTTCTTCGCCATCGGCGCCTATTCGACCGTGGTGTGGCACAAGCTGGTGCCGGCCATGCCGCTGCCGGTGATGATCATGATCGGAGGCGTCCTGGCGGGCCTGGTCGGACTGGGCACGGGCTACCTCACGCTGCGGCTGCGCGGCGTCTTCTTCTCCATCGCCACGCTCGCCCTCGCGGTCGTGGTGCAGACCCTGATCACCAACTGGGATTTCGTCGGCGGCGCACGCGGCGCCTATGTGCTGCGGCCGCGCGTGGCGCCGTTGATCGGCGGCGAGTACGTGCAGTACCTGTTCCTGCTGATGCTGATCATGGGCGTCATCGTGCTGGTGACGGCGCGCGCCATCGAGCGCTCGGCGTTGGGCTACGGCTTCGCCGCCATCCGCGACGACGAGGGCGCTGCCGAGGCCTCGGGCGTGCCGACGCTGCGGCTGAAGCTGATCGCCACCGGCCTGTCGGGCGGCTTCATGGGCATGGCGGGCGCGCCGCTTCCCTACTACGTGACCTACCTCGATCCGGCCTCGGGCTTCAGCTTGAATTATGCCGTGAACGCCATCGCCATGCCGCTGATCGGCGGCACCTCGAGCTGGCTGGGGCCGGTGATCGGTGCGGTGCTGGTCGGCGGCCTGCAGGAGTACCTGCGCGTCACCATCTCCTCGGCGGTCAACGTGCTGGTCGCCGGCGTGCTGATGGTGACCTTCGTGGTCCTCGCGCCGCAGGGCATCGTCGGCCTGTTCCAGAGGAAGCGGAAATGACCGCGCTGCTGGCCATCGCGGGGCTGGGCAAGCGCTTCGGCGGCTTCGTGGCGTTGGACGGCATCGACCTCGACGTGCAGCCGGGCGAGCGGCTGGGCCTGATCGGGCCCAATGGGTCGGGCAAGTCGACCCTGGTCAACTGCATCTGCGGTACGCTGCGCAACGAGCAGGGCAGCGTGCGGTTCGGCGACGAAGTCGTCGACGGCCTCTCGGCGCACGAGCGCACGCGGCGCGGCCTGGCACGCAGCTTCCAGCTGCCGCGTCCGTTCGCCGGGCTGACGCTGGCCGAGAACGTGCGCATTCCGATCCTCTATGCCGTGAATGCGCGCAGTAGCGGCCATCTTCATGGTGCTGCGATCGACGAGCGCTGCCTCGAGCTCCTCGGCATGGTCGGGCTGGCCGGCAAGGCGCGCCAGAGGCCGCGCGACCTCACGCAGATCGAGATGCGCAAGCTCGAGCTGGCGCGCGCCATGGCGGCCCAGCCCAAGCTCCTGATCTCCGACGAGGCGATGGCGGGACTGAGCAATGCCGAGGTCGACGAGATCATCGCGCTCCTGATCCGGCTGAACGAGCAGGGCGTCACGGTGATCATGATCGAGCACATCATGCGGGCGGTGATGGAGTTCTCCCAGCGGCTTGCGGTGCTGGTGGCCGGGAAGAAGATCGCCGACGGCAATCCAAGGGACGTCGTGCGCAATCCCGAAGTCGTGAGGGCCTACCTTGGCGAATAGCCTCACCATTGCCGCCATCGATGCGGGCTATGGCGCGGTGCGCGTGCTCGAGGACGTCTCGCTGTCCGTCGGCGTCGGCGAGACGGTGGCGCTGCTCGGCACCAACGGCAACGGCAAGTCGACCTTGATGAAGTCCGTCATGGGCATGGTTCGGCCGTCCAGGGGTAGCATCAAGGCCGTGATCGACGGCAATGAGCACGAACTGATCGGCCGCTCGACCGAGGAGATCGTCGATCTCGGCATCGGCTTCGTGCCCGAGGGTCGTCGGCTGTTCCCCAAGCTCACCGTGACGGAGAACCTGCTGCTCGGCGCCTTTCGGCCCAAGGCGCGCTCGGAGATCCATCGCAACCTCGATTTCTGCCTGGAAACCTTCCCGCGGCTGAAGGAGCGCGCCAAGCAGCTCGCCGGCAGCATGTCGGGCGGCGAGCAGCAGATGCTGGCGCTCGCCCGTGCGCTGATGTCGGCGCCGCGCATCCTGCTGATCGACGAGCCGTCGGTCGGCCTGGCGCCGCTGCTGGTCAGCCGCACCATCGACAAGATCAAGGAGCTGAAGGAGGGCTACAACCTCAGCGTCCTGATGGCCGAGCAGAACTTCACCCAGGCCATCCGCATCGCCGACCGCGGCTACGTCATCGTCCACGGCAAGATCGCCTTCGAAGGCGAATCCGCCGAGGCTTTGAACAACAACGAGCTGATCAGAGAGTTCTACCTCGGGGCTTGATCAGATTCGTCCGGACCGCGCGCTCATGAGCATGAG
>JAEZHS010000535.1 GCA_023436825.1 Pseudomonadota bacterium
CGATGTGGCCGTTGACCAGGGTGGCGACGCCGGCCGAGTCATAGCCGCGATATTCGAGGCGCTTCAGCGCTTCGACCAGCAAAGGCGTGACCGGTGCCTTGCCGATGATCCCGATGATGCCGCACATGAAGAGCCCCGCCCCCGCTACTTCTTCCCAGTCCGCTTGGCCTCCGCCGCACGGGCCTTGAGCTTGGCACGAAGCGCCGCCGCCCGCCCCTTCTTTGTCTGCTGGCGGGCACGGCCGAAGGCCACGGCGCCGGCCGGCCCGTCCTGGGTGACGACGCTGCCCGCCGTCACGTTGGCGCCGCGGCCGATGCGGATCGGCGCCACCAGGGAACTGTTGGAGCCGACGAAGGCTTCCGCGCCGATGACGGTGCGCCACTTGCCGTAGCCGTCGTAGTTCACGGCGATCGTGCCGGCGCCGATGTTGGAGGCCGCGCCGATATCGGAGTCGCCGAGATAGGCCAGGTGGTTGGCCTTGGCGCCGCGGCCCATGCGGGTGGCCTTGAGCTCGACGAAATTGCCGATATGGACCTGGTCGGCGACGTCCGAGCCCGGCCGGATGCGCGCGAACGGGCCGATGATGGCGTCACGACCGATGCGGGCGCCTTCGATGTCGCAGAAGGCCTTGATCTCCGTTCCCGACGCCACGCTCACACCCGCGCCGAAGCGGACATTGGGACCGATCGTCACGTCGGCCGCGAACTTGGTATCGGCCGCCAGCCATACCGTGTCCGGATCAGCCATGCTGACGCCCATCTCGAAGGCTGCCGAGCGCAGGCGCTGCTGCAGGGCCTTCTCCGCCACCGCGAGCTCGGCGCGCGAATTGATGCCCTGGAACTCGGCTTCCTCGCCCGCGACGGCGATCGCGACATGCCCCGCGCCGCGAGCCAAGGCCACGGCATCGGTGAGATAGAACTCGTTCTTGACGTTCTTGTTCCTGATCGCGCCCAGCAGCGAGCCGATCAGCGCGCCGTCGATGCACATCACGCCGGAATTGCAGAGGTCGACAGCGCGTTCAGTGTCGTCGGTATCCTTGCTTTCGACGATCCGCTCCAGCATGCCGTCGCGCACGATCAGCCGGCCGTAGGGCGCCGGATCCCGCGCCGTGAAGCCCAGCACGCCGACCGCCGCCTTGGCCTTGCGACAGGCTTCCACCAGGCGCTGCAGCGAGGCGGTCGTGATCAGGGGAGCGTCGGCAAAGACCACCAGCACCGGGCCGCGATGGCCCTCGAGCGCCGGCAGCGCGGCCTTGGCGGCATCGGCCGTCCCGCGTGGCTTGCGCTGGACCACCGTGGGATGCGGAGCGAAAGCTGCGGCCACCTCCCTGGCGCTCGGCGCCACCACGCCGACGATGCGGGCGGGCTTGAGTCGCGCGGCGTTCTCCAGCACGTGGCGCACCATCGGCCATCCGGCCAGGGGATGGAGGACCTTCGGCAGGGCCGACTTCATGCGCGTTCCGGCCCCGGCGGCCAGCACCACCACGGCGATGGGAGATTTCATGCCCGTCCGATGCCATGGGGCTGGCGGTCCCGCAAGGCAGATGTGCTAAAGGAAAGTGTCATGCACCCCAATGCCGATAATCTGATCGCCACCCGGTTCGACACCGTGATCTACGACCTCGACGGCACCCTGATCGACAGCGCCCGCGACATGGGCGTGGCGGTGAGCCGGGTGCTGGCCGACCACGGCCTGCCGCCGATCAGCGACGAGGACGCCCGCCACTTCATGGGCGAAGGCAGCAAGGTCACGATGCGCCGCGCCTTCGCCAAGGCCGGCCGCACCCTCGACGAGGCCGAGGCGAGCGCCGTCACCCGCGAATTCGTGCGCTACTACGAGGCCGATCCCGTCAGCCATACGACGGCGTTCGACGGCGTCACCGAGGTCGTCGCCCGCTTCGACCGGATGGGCCTCAGGCAGGGCGTGTGCACCAACAAGTTCGAGAATCCATCGCGCATGATCCTGAAGCACCTGAAGCTCATGCCGCCGATCGCCGACGTGGCCGGCGCCGACACTTTCACCGTACGCAAGCCCGATCCCGGCCACATCCTGCAGCTCATCGACAAGATGGCCGGCCATCGCGACCGCGCCGTGATGATCGGCGATTCCATCCACGACGTGGAGGCCGCCCATGCGGCGGGGCTGCCGGCGGTGCTGGTGAGCTGGGGCTATACCGCGCGGCCTGCCAGCGAGCTCGGCGCCGAAGCCGTAATCGATCACTTCGCCGCCCTGCCCGAGGCGCTGGGGCAGATTGCCACCCGTTGACGGCCAAGTTGACGGGTCCGCCGGCAGGCCCTATACGCGCCCCTTCCGGGCGCTTAGCTCAGCGGGAGAGCACACCCTTCACACGGGTGGGGTCGTAGGTTCAATCCCTACAGCGCCCACCATTGCCTTCGGGCATTGGTTTCCTGGTCCCTTTGGCGAAGAACAGCGTGCTCAGCCTTCGACCCGGAGATCGTATTCCCGACTTCGCCTTGCCTGGCCTTGACGGCAAGCATCGCAAGTTCATCTGGTCGTTCACCGGAGCGCCCGTGGCGCTGGTTGCGGTCGACGATCTCTCCAACCTCGATGTCGGCCAGTTCACCGCCCTGATCGAAGCCTGCGCCAAGGCCGCCGTCGTGCCCGTTGTCGTGGCCGGCAACGCCGTGGCCGCCGCCGTGGCGCCATGGACGAAGCTCGGCGGCACGCCGGAAGCGCCGCTGCTGCTCTGCGACCCCGATCGGCGCTTCCTGACCGCGCTGCTGGCCCAGGGTGGCATGGGCCTCGGGGCCGGCGGTACCTTGCGCATGCGCGTGATCGTGCTCGATCCCAACCAGCGCGTTGGCGCGACCTTCGACAGCCGGGCGCTGCCTGCCGCGGCGGAAGCGATGGGCGGGCTCGCCCAGTCGATACGCAGCGACGGCGGCCGCGATCTCCTTCTGGCGGAGCCGATGGCGCCGGTGCTGGTATTGCCGCGCGTCTTCGAGCCCGACTTCTGCACCCAGCTCGTGCGGCTGTGGAGCAAGGGCGATCACAAGGACAGCGGCGTCTCGAGCCGCTACGGCAACGTCAACATGGATCATCTGAAGCGGACCGAGGACTATACGATCGTCGAGCCGATGATGCTGAAGGCGGTGTCGGACCGCCTCGCCTACCGCATCGGGCCGGAGCTCACCAAGGTCTTCGCCTTCGACCGCCAGTTCACCTTCGATTCGCACGTCGTGCTGTCCTACAGCGCCGACGGCAAGCACTTCTTCGGCGCCCATCGCGACAACGGCGCACCGACCACCGCCGACCGCGCCTTCGCCGTGTCGCTCAATCTCAACGATGACTTCGAGGGCGGCGAGCTGGTGTTTCCCGAGTATGCCGGCGTGCGCGTCAGCCCGCCGGCGGGCGCCGCCGCCGTCTTCTCCTGCTCACTGCTGCACCAGGTGCTACCGGTGACGCGCGGCCGGCGCTTCGTGCTGACGACCTTCTTCCGCGCCAAAACCTAGTAGCTCTTCACAGGCGGTCTGACGGGCTGAACGACAAACGGGATCGCGTTCGTGCGATTCTGTCGGAAATGCCCGCGAACCATTGATGTCCTGCACCTTCCAGCCTTGGCGGCGGCCGGACGCCGTCGCCTGAAACGCGACAGAAACGACGTTTCGTGCGCCTTGGCTCGACTGCTGGTGGGCGTGAATTTCGCTGGATTTCGCTCGCCCCTCAATCACCGGACAAGCCGTTGAATCCTGGGCTTTTTGAATTTCGCTAGTTTCGCTGGCCGTTTTCACTCACCCGAGCAAAGCCGTCCTTTGGGCGTCTTCGCTCGGGATGACGGAAACTGGCCCCGGCAGGGCTGCCGCCGGGCACGATGGTATCGGATGAACGATGCATAGAGCGGACGCCGGAAAGTGCGGCGGCGAGTCCTCAATAACTTAGGTGTTCATCCGTGTCAATAACTATGGTCGATCCGGCTGTTTCGTCGTCGCGATTTTCCAAGCATCATGGCCGGCCCTTTCCGGGAGCGACGACGCCATGGCCCGTGAGGACAGGACGGCTGGGTGACGCGTGCGCTGGCACGCCTCTCGGCTTTGCCGAAGGGGTGCATGCACTGCAGTCGCCTCGCCGGTGAATTTCGGCATTTTCAGCCAACATTTGGCAGCTGGCTGGACATTCGCCAAACCATTGAATCCACACCGCTTTTGGATCTTCGGCATTTCTGCATTTCCTGCAGTCCCTCCCGCTGGATTGCCCCCTTTGAGGTTTGCGCAGTTCTCGCAGTTCGCGCTCCCCCTCTGCGCCTGGTGCGAACTTATCCCGCCCGACGGCACGCAGCCCGCGCGGGAGCGGTCCGGCACATGGTCGGATAGACGATGCATAGAGCGACAGACGCTCGCACGGTACCGAAAACCGCCGTTCTTATCAATAACTATGATTTATGCTGACATCGCGGCGACCCACCGGTTCATTTATTGCGACTTTTTGGGCTCCAGGAGCCGCCATATCTGGGGAGCTGCCACCACTATCACACCACCGCTTGCCTCGCTCGACCAACGTGCAGGCAATGCTGTCACCGTATCGGGTCGCCCCGGACGAGCTACTGGCTCTTGTCGCGCGCCGCATCGTGGGCCTGCGCCAGCTCGACGCGCGCCTGGTCGAGCGCGGGATCTAGGACGTCGATGCGCGATGCCTCGTTGAAGGCGCGATCGGCGGCGGCGATGTCCTTGCGCGCGATCGCGTCACGCATGGTCGCCAGAAGATCGGCGACCCGGCTGTTGCGCTTGGCCTCCCTTTGCTGCGCGGCCTGCATGGCCTGCCGCAGTTCGGCGATCTCGGGGGCCTGCGGCTTCAGGCGCTCGGCTTCGGTCAGCGCCTTGTCGGCATCGGCATAATCGTCGTTGCCGACGGCATTGCGGGCGCGGGCGATCTGGAGGGCGAATTGGCCTTCGGGAGTGGCGAGCTCGGCGATCTTGCGCCGGGCCTCGGCAGTTTCGCTGAGGCCGGGCACCAGCTTGTCCGCTTCGTCCAGCTTGGCATTGGCTTCTGCGAACTTGGCCTTGTCGGCGAGACGACGCGCCTGGGCCACCAGGTGGAAGGCGCGATCGCTCAACGCTTCATCCGGCAACGCGTCGAAGTCGCTCAAATCGGCAACTGGCTGGCTGGCGGCTTGTCTTGCCGGCGCTGGCGCCGGAGGCGCTACAGCGGAAGGGCGATCGAAGAAATAGAAGGCGCCCGCCAGTATGGCGACACCCACCGCGCCAACGGCTGCTAGATGTGCCAGCCGCACTGAAAACGGACGCAAAGCGCATTCCTCCGGTCTGGCCGGCTTTAACGTAGGAAGTCCGCCGCGGGTTGCTAGGCCGGTTTAAGACCGGCGTAAGGCTCGTTGATGCCGTCCAGCGGCCAGATCGGCCGGCGCAGCTTCGTGAACGTCAACCGCGAGATGTCGGGCGAGCAGATGCCGCCGGAATCGACCAGCACGATCTCGCGCGCGATCGGCGCATAGGCGGCGCGGTAATGCTGCACGCTCTTCACCACCAGCACGCTCTTGGCCGTCGGATCGATGCCCTGGCTCAGGAACACCTGCAGGTCGATGGTCTGGATGCGGTTGGAGATCGTCACCACGTCGATGCCGCCGATGCGCAGCACCGCCGTCGGTCCCATCGACGTCTCCACGCCGGCATTCATCGGCCCGTCGTTCTTGAAGCTGCCGTCGGACAGCATCTTCACGACCGCCTTGGCCTTGACCGGTGCGCCCATCGCCGGATCGGTATGGCCGCCGAGGCTGACATCGATCTGCGCACCGACGCCCGCCTTGATCGCCTGCTGCACCGTGCCCGGATCGTAGATCGTGCCGAAGGCGACGTTCTCGATGCCGGCATCCATCAGCGCCTTCAGCACGGGCGTGGTGTCGTTGTAGCCGCCGCCTCCCGGATTGTCGGTGCCGTCGGCGATGACCAGCGGGCCCTTCTTGCCAACGCCAGCCTTGGCCGCAGCAATGCCGTCGGCGATCGGCCGATAGTAGGATTTCGCCCCCTCCTCCCGGCGCCGCCAGATCTCGTCTATCAGCTCGGCCGCGATCGCCTTGGCGCGCGACTCGGCGCCGGGCTCATGACTGACCGCGATCGAAGGGCCGGTGTAGGGAATGTCGGCCCAGGTGAAGCCCGCCTGGATGCTGACCACGTCGATCCCCGGCTCCTTCTCGAAGCTGTCGGCCTTGGCCAGAAGATCGCGCATCAGGCCTGGCTGCGTCGTGCGGCCGTGCTCCGCGCCCTCCAGCATGGCGGGCTGCACGAGGAGGCAACGCGGCTTCTTGTTGCCTTCCATCGCCGCCTGCACCAGAGCTGCGGCCTGCACAGCGCGCTCGTAGCCGTCGATGTGCGGATAGGTGCGGTAGCTCACCAGCGCATTGGCGTTCCTCGCCATGCGTACCGTGGCGTTGGCGTGCAGGTCGAGCGTCGTGGCGATCGGGACGTCGGGCCCGACGACACCGCGCAGCAGCTCGAGCAGCGCCCCCTCGGCGTCATCCTCGGTCTCCGTCACCATGGCACCGTGCAGCGAGAGACAGATGCCATCGAGCTTGCCCGCTTTGCGCGCGGCATTGACGATCATGTCGCGGATCGTCTCCCAGGTTTCGCGGGTGAGCTTGCCCGATGGCGTGGCATTGGCGGCACCCGCCCAAACGGGCTGCCAGCCGTACTTCTTCACCGCATCGATGTAGCCGCCGATCTCGTTCTTCGTGCCGGTGAAGCGCGGCACCATCGCCTCGCCTTCGATCAGCCAGCGCTTGCGGTAGTCGTCGAGCGTGGTCGCCAGCTTCGAGAACGTGTTGGTCTCATGCATGAACTGGGCGATGAGGACGCGGTACGCCATTACGGAACCCCTACAACTTTGCCGTCTTGAGCCACTCCGCCTGCCCTTCCTCGCCCTCGACGCCGGTGGTCTCGAGCAGGCGGCAGACCATCATGTAGTAGCCGATGGTGAGCGTGAGCTCGACCACCGCACCCGGCGTCAGGAACGCCTGGACCGCCTTCAGCGTCCTGTCCGACGCCTTGACGTTGCGCACGACGTCGTCGGTGTAGCGCAGCACGGCCTTCTCGTTGTCGGTGAAGGCCGGCGCCTCGATCGTGGCGTCGCGCAGGGCCGCGATCTTCTCCTCGGCCACGCCGGCCTCGCGTGCGATGCGCTCGTGCTGGAAGACCTCGTAGGCCGCGCGGCTCAGCCGGCCGACGCGCAGGATGGCGAGCTCGCGCAACTGTGCATCGAGCTCGCAGCGATAGAGCAGCGCGTTGCCCATGCGAACGAAGCCCTTCAGCCCAGCCTCGGAGTTCGCCAGCATTCGATGGATGTTGAGATGCGGCTTCAGCTTGTCGAGAAACTCGGCATGCTTGCCGGTGGCGTTTTCAACTTCGTAGTACGGAATGCGCGGCATCAAACTCCCCTTCCCTCATGCTCCTCTCCTTCGCTAGGGGGAGAGGAATAATGAACGAGGAAACCTGTCAGATCACTCCACGCCGTACCAGCGGATTAAGGAAGCGGCCGAACGGACCGGTCAGCACGATCGGCTTTTCGATGACGATCAGCGCGATGCACGGGTCACCGGGATCGGCGATCGGTTCATGCTGCTCGGGCCCCGGACCGACGGCGAAATCGCCAACTCCGTAATTGCCGGTCGAATCGGTATAGCCGCCTTGCAGGACGACGGTGAACTCTTCGCCGACATGACGATGCCTCGGCAGGCCGCGGCCGGGCTCCAGCTTGAGCAGCGACACGCGATGCTCGCCCGGCAGGCTGAGGCGCATCTCCTCGAAGCCGCCGAACACGCGCCGCCAGCTCGCGTCCGGCCCGACATAGGGCGCAAGCGGCGCCGGCGCCCATTCGAAGCCGGGCCGCGGCGCGTAGGGCGCAGGCCTGGACTCGACGGCGACGCCATCGAGGCGCGCCAGCGTGCGTTGGAAAAGATCCTCGTCGAATGGCGCCTCACCCCCGCCTTCCATCAGCGCGCCACCCAGCACGCCCAGGCGCTCGACCGTGCTGCGGGCGACGGGATCGAGCGCCACATGCAGGGCCACAGCCAGCGCCGGGCCCGCGGCAAGCGTGCCGGCGGCGTAGTCCAGCAGCAGTTCTTCGGGCGCCGGATGATTCATGACTCGTCTTTCTCCAACGCTTCCCGTAGCCGCCCGAGGGCCAGGCGAATGCGGGACTTCACTGTGCCCAACGGCAGCTTCAGCTCCTCGGCGATGGCGGTGTGGGTCTTGTCCTCGAAGAATGCCTTCTGGATCACCACCAGCTGATCGGCTGAGAGGCCGCCCAAAAGTTCCTTCACGCGCATATACGTTTGTCCGGCGAGGACGGATTTATCGGCATCTGCCTCCTCGGGTGCAAATACCGTCAGCCAGTCCTCGGTCTCGATGGCAGGCCGGCCCGCACGCCGGGCCAGGTCGATCCGCTTGTTGCGGGCGATGGTGTAGATCCAGGTGGCGGCCGAGGCCCGCCCGCGATCGAAGCTCGCAGCCTTGCGCCACACCATTATCAGCGCTTCCTGGGCCACGTCCTGCGCGGTTTCTGCATCGGCGCCGCCGCGCATGATGAAGGCCTTTATGCGCGGCGCGTAGTGGCGGAACAGGCTCGCGAAGGCCGAGCGATCCTGGCGGGCCGCAATGGCCTCGATCAGGTCTGCAGCCTCATCGGGCGGATGCATCGGCAATCTTATCCCTCACCCGTCGTACGGGGGAGGTGGCCCGCAGGG